>NZ_DFDO01000243.1:0-11079 GCF_002367915.1 Acinetobacter sp. UBA3025 | reverse complement strand
TGGAACTTCCCGCTGGCGATTTTCACCGGCCAGATTTCTGCGGCATTAGTAGCGGGCAATACTGTGATTGCCAAACCGGCTGAGCAGACCCCGCTAATTGCTGCCCAAGCTGTACAAATTCTCTGGGAAGCTGGCATTCCACAAGATGTATTGCAACTGTTGCCCGGCCGTGGTGAAACCATTGGTGCCCAGCTGAGCCAAGACTCCCGCATTCAAGGCATCATGTTTACCGGTTCTACCGAAGTAGCAAAAATTCTGCAAAGAACTGTAGCCAAACGGTTAAACCAGTTTGGTGAAAGTGTAACCCTGATTGCCGAAACTGGTGGCCAGAATGCCATGATTGTGGATTCATCTGCATTGACCGAACAGGTAGTGCTGGATGTGGTCAACTCTGCTTATGATAGTGCTGGTCAGCGTTGTTCCGCCCTGCGTGTATTGTGTGTACAGGAAGATAATCTGGACACTGTACGCCATATGTTAAAAGGTGCCATGCAGCAGTTGCGTGTTGGCAATCCAGTTCTGCTCAAAACTGATATTGGTCCGGTCATTGATGCCGAAGCCCAGCAGAACATTCAGAAGCATATTGATCAGATGCGCAGCAAAGACCATAAAGTCCATCAATTGATGTTTAATCAGGATGCTTCTGAACTGGCTCAAGGCACCTTCATTCCGCCTACTTTAATTGAACTGCCAAACCTGAATGATCTGGAACGTGAAGTTTTTGGTCCGGTGTTACATTTGATTAGCTATAAAGCTGGCCAACTGCCACAGTTGCTAGATCAGATCAACAGTAAGGGTTATGGCCTGACTATGGGACTACATACCCGGATCGATGAAACCATGCAGACTGTGATCTCGAAAGCACATGTCGGCAACCTGTATATTAACCGTAATATTGTCGGTGCAGTCGTTGGGGTACAGCCCTTTGGTGGTGAAGGTCTATCCGGCACTGGTCCAAAAGCCGGTGGTCCACTTTATATTTACCGTCTAATGCATCAGGTATCCGAGAAAAAGTTAGCTCAACCTTATGCGATGAATTCTGCTCAGACAACGCTTGAAAATCCATTGCTACAGGAATTTAAAGCCTGGGTATATAAAACTTTCCCAAGTATTTCCTTAACCACTCCAGCTAAAATCACAACTGGGCACAGCTTTAGCCTGCAAGGTCCAACAGGTGAAGAAAACCAGTACATGATCTTGCCGCGTGAGAGTGTGCTCTCTCTAGCAGACAATGATGTAGATCAGATTCAGCAAATCTTGGCAATTTTATCGGTGGGTAGCCGCCCAGCTGTACTGGCAGACAATACTTTTATACTCAAGTATCTGCAAAGTATGCCCGCGAGTGTGGTGAAAGCCATTAAAGTCATCAAGGATATTGAATCAGGTGATTTTGAGGCTGTACTGCATCATGGCGAGACCTCTGCATTGATGGATTTGCAGCAACGTATTGCAAGACGACAAGGAGCTATTGTAGGTATCACGCATTTAAGCTCTGGAAATTATGAGATTCCAGTGGAGCGTTTCGTGATTGAACATGCAATCAGTATCAATACCGCAGCTGCAGGTGGTAATGCTAGTCTCATGACCATGTCAGGCCTATAAACAGCTTTAGTACTGAGATTATTTTAATCCCTTTCCTCTTATGGCCAAATCTCTCCCCTTTGAAGATTTGGCCTTTTTTTAACTGCTTTTCCAGCTTGTTTCCCTGAATAGTCTTAGGCAGAACAGCAAATTTTTGCTACCATCTTGGCTTTCAAAATATTTGCGATTTTTTACTGCATATGACCTCATCTTATCAGCAACAACTGGATGCCAAAGTTGAACGCATTAGCGCGCAATTTGCCGAATATCAACCACCTGCCCTTGAAGTATTTGAGTCGCCTGAACAGTACTATCGCATGCGTGCTGAATTCCGGATCTGGCATACTGAAGATGACCTGTTCTATGCCATGTTTGAGCGTGACGAGAACAATAACAAGAAAGTGATCCGTATTGATGAATTCCCTGTGGCTGACCGCAGTATTAATGACTTAATGCCGCAATTGCTAGAAGCCTTCAAAGCTGATGCCACTCTGGGCCACCGCCTATTTGAAGTGCATTTCCTGGCAACACTAAAAGGTGAAGTACTGGTTTCCTTGATCTATCACCGCAAGCTGGATGAAAGTTGGGAACCTGCAGCTAAAGCACTAGCTGAAAAATTAAAGATCAAGCTGATTGGTCGTAGCCGTGGCCAGAAATTTGTCTTGAGCGATGAGTTTGTCGTAGAAGAACTCAGTGTATTTGACCGCAAATATCAGTACAAACAGATCGAAAGTAGCTTCACCCAGCCGAATGCACAAGTCTGCCAGAAAATGCTGGAATGGGCATGTAATGCCGCGCAGCAGTCTGATAAAGACCTGTTAGAGCTTTACTGTGGCAATGGTAACTTTACCCTGCCATTGTCTACCCGTTTCCGTCGTGCATTGGCAACTGAATTGGCCAAGTCATCTGTGTATGCGGCTGAATGGAATATCGAGCAGAACGGTATCGACAATATTCAGGTAGCACGTCTATCTGCTGAAGAATTTACACAAGCTTTTAATGGTGAACGTACTTTCCGCCGTCTGCAAGAAGCCAATATTGACCTGTCAACTTATGACTTCGATACGGTATTCGTCGATCCCCCACGTGCAGGGATCGATGATGAAACACTGAAACTGCTACAGCGCTTTGAACGAATCATCTACATTTCTTGCAATCCGGACACATTACACGACAATCTGAAACAATTGTCCCAAACCCATAAAATTACCAAGTTTGCCCTGTTCGACCAGTTCCCTTATACCCACCATGTAGAGTCAGGCGTACTGCTGGAAAAACGCTAAAAATATTGTTTCAATTTATTTTTTTGTTACATAAATGGAGCTTTTGTTAGCTCCATTTTTATACATAAAATTAGTAACTTATGCATGAATTATCTTGTTTCAATCAAATAATATCGTTCAAAATGTCTTCTGCAATCGAAAATTTGAAATACTGACTGCTGCTTTTATCACATAGGCCCTATTGCTTTATTTATTAAATTGGATATATTTCACCCTATGTTAGGTTGTGTATGAAGGCTCTATGAGTTTCTGGCAGAAGTTGTTTTCAGATGAACAACAAAATGAACACAAGAACCAGATTGCTTGTGTTGAAAATGATTGCTCTTGCAAGACAAATGAACAGCTCCTTGAAGCACTGTCTAAAGCAACTGATGAAGATATCATTATCGGAATCAAAAAAGTTCTAGCTTCTCGCGGTTATAGCCGTAAAGAACTCAATGAACTTCAGCACCTGCCGCTGCAATAAGCAGCTTAGGTCTTGATAAAAAGCATTTGCATACGCAAATGCTTTTTTTATATCTATCATTTGGATTTTTGCCTACCCTTCTTTGCTTTTAATCAGGTGGAACCTACTCCTTCTATCTAAACCTAAGTGTCTATATCTTTATTTCTTTTCAAATATGCAGATAAATGACTTTTCATATTTGCTTAGGCTATTTAGACATTATAGTTTAAGATCTGCCTCAATCAGTTCACATACAGCATTTATAAAGTTCGAAAAATTTAAAGATGACTGTCTAGACAACGAATTCTGGATAGAATTGAGCCCTAAAACATCGATTAATTCACAAAAAAACAGTACACTTGGTGTTTAAAATACACTTGTTATTAAATGGCTTAATCTTTACATGCAGCGAACTAAACGGTTTCCCATAGGTGCACATCTTATGGTTAAACATTTCGGTTATACTCATCACGGGATTTATGCCGGGCGTGGTCGTGTCATCCACTACTCCGGTTTTGCACATTTATTTAAGAAGCATCCAATTGAAATCACCTCAATTGAGAAATTCAGTAACGGTAAACCGATTCAGATCCAGTACTATGCTTCAGCAAAATACAAAGGCCGTAAAGTGGTTCGTCGTATGCGTTCCAGAATGCATGAAAATAACTATCACCTGATTATTAATAATTGTGAACATCTCTGTACCTGGGCAATCACTGGCGTAGAAAGCAGCCCGCAAGTTATTCAGATGATGAATCGCCTGACGACGATCGGTTATATCAGCTCCATGATGAGCTTTATGAATAGCCTTTTCCTGACCTTGACGACCACCTGTTTCGCTCTAGCCCTCTATATTAAGAAAAAGCTTCGTGACAAGGCCAAACAACGTTTAGAGCAATATCGTGAGCTACATGAGCAGGTCAAAAACAATAGCCCAGATCTTGGTAATCATTTAAAACATCGCTAGGGTCATAGTTTCTTGCTTTTAAAATTTTTAAGTCAGCCACTCAAAAATAATTTGAAAATAAGATGATTTTCATTTAATTTATTTAATGATTAGCTTTTCAATAAAATCAGTTTAAACCTAAGTTAAATAAGCTTTTTGAGCTTTAATCGCTTCAGGTAATTCTTGTCCTAAAGAACTCAAGGTTTCACGTTCGATCAGTCTCACAATAGAGTCTAAAGGCAGATCATTATCCTGAAATCCAAAAGGCTCTTCCAGTTCCGCACTCAGTTCATCTAGTCCTAACAGCATATAAGCAATCAGGCCAACTAGAATCGGCGTCCATAAACCAAGACTGGCTTCCAGACTAAATGGCAGGATAAAACAGAAAGAATAAACAGCGCGATGCAACAGCACCGAATAGGAAAAGGGTAACGGCGTCGACAGGATCCGGTCACAACCCGCCTGTATATCACCCAAAGCCACTGTATGCTGATTCAAATTGTTATAAATAATGTCTGTGATTTTGCCCTGTTTATAGAGCAAAACCAAATCTTTCTGGATCTGTTCCAGTACCCATTGTGATGCATTGATATGCGTGGACAATTGTTCAAATGCAGCAGCATCAAAACCAGTGTGCGCCTGGTAATGCTGAATACTTTGCTGTTGCTGTCTTAAACGGTCACGTAATAAGTGAGTAAACAGCATCATACGATACAGCAAGATTTCACGTGATTGATCATCAAGGACGTAAGTATCACGACATAAATGACGTGTGGTAGCAATCAGCGCTCCCCACAGCTTGCGCCCTTCCCACCAACGGTCATAACAGGCGGTGTTACGAAAGCTGAGAAAAATCGACAGAATCACCCCGAAGATGGTAAAGCCTATGGCCGGCACTGCGGGAAAACTAAAGAAATGCGCCTGACGCAGATAGACCAGCAAGCCTGAAAGAAAAATTACCAGCCCCAAGGCAGGCAGAACTTTAGGCAAAATTGTGCCATGCCATGCGAACAATAGACTAAAGCTATTACTTTTATCACGAACAATCATTCATTCTTTCCTGCCACGATTGAAAAAGCCCAACCGGAGTTGGGCTTTTTAGGGATTTAGCTTAAATTATTTGCCAGGTTTAAAGCTGTCTTTCAAATCCAGAATACGATTGAATACTGGTTTGTCGCTTGTATGATCATATTGATCCGCTACGAAATAGCCTTCACGTTCAAACTGGAAACGATCTTCCGGTTTTGCCTCAGCCAGCGCAGGCTCAATAACTGCTTGAACCACTTTTAATGATTCAGGGTTCAGATTCGCCAGGAAGTCATCCCCAGTTTCTGGATCAGATTCAGTGAACAGACGATCGTAAATGCGAACTTCGGCAGGAATACCTTTGGTTGCAGATACCCAGTGAACTACACCTTTTACTTTACGGCCTTCAGGATTTTTACCTAAAGTTTCAGGATCGATTGAGCATTTCAATTCAACCACTTCACCGTTCGCATCTTTAATCACTTCATCACATTTGATGACATAAGCATGACGAAGACGCACTTCACCGCCCGGAATTAGGCGTTTGAAGCCTTTAGGTGGCTCTTCTTCAAAGTCTTTATGGTCGATATAGATTTCTGAAGTGAGCGGAATAATACGTTCGCCCATATCTACGTTTGGATGACGTGAATGAGTCAGATCCATATCCGCTGGCAAATTGGTTAAAGTCACTTTCAGTGGATTCAATACTGCCATACCGCGAGCTGCAGTATTTTCTAAAGATTGACGGATGCAATATTCAAGCATTGCTACATCAACGATACTACCATCGACTTTAGATACTCCTACACGCTTACAGAAATCACGCAGACCTTCAGGCGTGAAACCACGACGGCGCATACCGACAACAGTCGGCATACGTGGATCATCCCACCCGTTAACATAACCGCCTTCAACCAGCTTGCGCAGCTTACGTTTAGACGTGATGGTGTAATCAACATTCAGACGGCTAGATTCGTATTGACGTGGAACTGATGGCGATTTAACTTTTTCCACCACCCAGTCGTAGAATGGACGGTGATCCTGGAATTCCAGTGTACAAAGTGAATGCGTAATGCCTTCAATCGCATCTGATAATGGATGCGCATAGTCGTACATTGGATAAATTTTCCATTTATCGCCAGTCTGGTGATGCGCAGTATGCAGAATACGATACAGGATTGGATCACGCATATGCACATTTGGAGAATTCATATCAATCTTGGCACGCAATACCGCTTCGCCTTCAGCATATTCACCAATGCGCATTTTCTCGAAACGCTCAAGGTTTTCTTCCACAGTCGCATCGCGTTGTGGCGAGTTTTTACCTGGCTCTACGAAGTTACCGCGGTTCAGCTTGATCTCTTCCGGAGTTTGCAGATCCACATAGGCATCGCCCTGTTCAATCAGTTGAATTGCCCATGCATATAACTGGTCAAAATAACTTGATGCATAGCGTGGTTCACCATTCCACTGGAAGCCCAGCCATTTCACATCATTGGCAATACCATCCACATATTCCTGCTCTTCTGCATCCGGGTTGGTATCATCAAAACGCAGGTTGCACAGGCCATCAAATTCTTCAGCAATACCGAAATTCAGGCAGATCGCTTTTACATGACCAATATGCAAATAACCATTTGGTTCAGGCGGGAAACGGGTGACCACTTGCTGGGTACGGCCAGCCGCTAGATCGTCAGTAATCACCTGACGTACAAAGTCTAAGCCTGGTTGTTGTTCCTGCTGCTGCGCTGAATCGACTGCATTCTTATTTTGGGTCGGGTTGTCGGGCAGAGACGTCACAACATCATTTGGCTTCATGATTAATCATTCACTTCTAAAGTTAAAAAGGGATTAATGAATATGCAGTAGCTCACGCGGTCTAACTGTATTCACTAAATAAAGGTTCTTTAGTTTAACTATAGGTGAATGATCTCTCAACCGTTAACTTAGGTATTTGATTTCAATTCGTTCATTTTCAAATTGGAAAATACAATAGCTTACCAAATCGTAAAATATCCGCTTTTGACTGAGCCAGCAGATCAGTGCATGCTCTTAAGGTCAGACAAGCTTTATGAATACGAATGATCTCGAAGAAATGACTTTGTAAATCAATGCATAAATAAGATACGATTTTTATGTTTTTAACAAAGAAAATTATGTTTTTGCTTGCCTTGTCGATTGTAGTTTGCTTATGCTTCCTTCATTCAGAAAAAACCATGGCATTAGTCCATGATTAGGAGATTACACAATGAGTTTTCCTCAAGTCGAATTAAACACCAATAAAGGTCGTATTGTTCTTGAATTAAATGCTGAAAAAGCACCTAAAACAGTAGCTAACTTCTTGCAATATGTACGTGACGGTTTTTATGACGGCGTAATTTTCCACCGCGTTATTGATGGTTTCATGATCCAAGGCGGCGGCATGGATGAAAACTTCAAAGAAAAAGCAACGCGTGATGCGATTGAAAACGAAGCTGACAACGGTTTAAGCAACGATGTAGGTACCATTGCAATGGCACGCACTCAAGCACCTCACTCTGCTTCTGCTCAGTTCTTCATTAACGTGAAAAACAACTCTTTCCTTAACCACACTGGCAAAACTGCACAAGGTTGGGGTTATGCCGTATTTGGTAAAGTGGTTGAAGGTATGGACGTTGTTGATGCAATCAAAGGCGTTCGTACTGGCAACCGTGGCTATCACGCTGACGTTCCTCTAGATAACGTTGTGATCGAATCTGCAAAAATCATTTCTGAGTAATTTTAAATCCTCCCTAACCCTCCTTTAATAAAGGAGGGAACCACCATTTTTAAAGATGATTTTTCTCCTCCCTGAGTAAGTTTTAAAACATTGCTTTTAAAACGAAGCGCAAGAAAGGGAGGTCGGGAGGGATTAAAAAATAAGGAAAAGATTCGTGACCTATCTGTTTATCTCAGATTTACATTTGTCACCTGATCACCCTCGACTCGTTCGGGGGTTTTTAGATTTATTGGCAGCTTATCAGCATAAAAATACCCAACTGTATATTTTGGGCGACTGGTTCAATGCCTGGATTGGAGATGACTACACTGCTCCCTGGCTGGATGAAATCGTCAGTGCTTTAAAACAGTTTAATCAAGCCGGCAATCAGATCTATTTTCTCATCGGTAACCGTGACTTTGCCTTAGGCCAAGATTTTCTGGATCAATTTTCCGGACAGCTTTTACCTGAAATGACCAGCTTAAATATAGGTTCACTCCGATATCGGATCGAACATGGTGATGCACTCTGTACCGATGATGTGTCCTATCAGCGTTTTAGAAAAGTCATCCGTCATCCCTGGATGTTAAGCTTTTTAAGAAAAATGCCTTTAAGTTTCCGTACCAGACTCGCTAATGGTTTCCGCAAGAAAAGCCATGAAGCACAGCAATTGAAAAGCTATGAAGTTATGGATGTAAACCCATCTGCGGTAGAAGCAGCACTCAAAGAAGCAGATGCGCTGATTCATGGACATACTCACCGCGCTGCAATCCATGATGTAAATGGTAAAAAAAGAATTGTTTTAGGAGATTGGAAAGCTGATTATGCTGAGATTTTAGAGCTGAGCAGCTCTGATATTGATATTCATAACATTCAGCTAAAAATCTGGTATTACCCATAAAAAAAGCAACTGCGAACAGTTGCTTCTTATATTTTATTTAACTTAAACGGTATAACTGGTTAAAACCAGTATAGAAACTTTTACCATCCAGATTAAATGGATATTGTTCACCGTTTTCAAGTTCAATCATCTTGCCCACATTGACCATAATCATACCATTGATGGTATTTTGCTGACGTTGCATTGGAACAACTTTGACTTGAATTTCACAACCATTAATGGCGGTCGCGATAGACCATGTATTTAAATTTTTCAAAATATTCACTCATAATATGAGCTTTTTGTGATTAAACAAGGAGAGCTATAGACTAAAAATAAATCTTATTTCTGGGTTTGCTAGAGTTTTTTTAACAGGAAAACCTGTCTTTCGTGTATCACAATCAGCTAAAAATAAACCAGCGAAAAAAGTATTCGCTTTAAAGTAATTATCTTATAACTCTTTTTTGACCAAATAGCAAAATTACATTGTAATGACATATGTCAAGAGTAGTATTTTTCAGATGCTTTTTCGCATATCTAAATGTCCAGTAAAGAAGTATTTCAACATATAAAACACACCGATCAACATCATGATACTAAAGCTTGAGATCAAATCTCCTGAATCAAGAAGTTTAAAATTGCCAGATATCCAGTAGCCAAAGTATAAATCAGCATAAAGACTAAAAGATACGTTGCCCTAAACGATAACGTTGTTGCTTTTTTTGCTCATGGATCTGTTTTTGCTGCTCAAAAAATACGTCAATTTCTTCTGGTTTCATTTTTCAACCCCACCCATCTTATTTTATAAACTACTATAGCTAAAGTAGATAAAAAAAGCGCTGACAAATCAGAGCTTTTATAAAATATCTTCTGTGTGATTAATCAATATTGAGAAACCACAATTTACGACCCTCTGATATTTTTATGATCAATAACCGCCTTCTGACTTGATGACTTCAGCATCAGGTTTATATTTCGCCAAAAGTTCACGAAGCGAATTCATCAGAACACTGGTATCAACCCCTACTGCAACGAACTCACTTCCAAGCGCCAGATATTTCTGGGTAGCTTCATGCTGAGTCGATAAAATCCCAGCAGCCTTACCAGATGCACGAATCCGCTGAATGGCGTCTACTACTGCTTTTTGTACTTCAGGATGGTTCGGATTTCCCTGATAACCCATAGTCGCTGAAAGATCTACCGCCCCAATAAATACACCATCAATCCCCTCAATCTTGAGGATTTCATCCAGATTTTCCAAACCTGTCACCGATTCAATCTGAATTAACAAACAGATATTTTCATGAGCAGTCTGGTAATAATTCGGGATACTGTTCCAGCGTGTCGCACGTGCCAGTGCTGCACCCACACCACGAATTCCTTCTGGTGGATAGCGGACTGCTTTGACCATTAATTCGGCCTGCTCCACAGTTTCTACCATAGGAATCAATAAGGTCTGTGCGCCTATATCTAGTAATTGCTTGATCAGTTGTACACTGCCTATTGGGGGGCGTACTACAGCTTGAGATGGATAAGCAGCGATACTCTGTAATTGAGAGAGCGTTGTTCTCAAGTCGCTTGGGGCATGCTCGCCATCAATCAAGAGCCAGTCATAGCCTGCATTTGCCGCAATTTCTGTCCCATACGCGTCAGCAAGTCCGACCCACAAGCCAATTTGCTGCTGCGTCTTTAATTTACGTTTAAAGTAATTGGTATATTGCATCGGCCCACCTATCTTGCATGCTATTGCCTGAAGTTCTTATTAAACTCCTGTTACCAGAAACTGCCAATATACAAAAGCTTGCTTTTTATCTGATTTAACTCTTAGTTTTTCATAAAATTTCACTCAAGATTATATAAATATAGACTTTGCCGATGATGTTTTTATTGTAATAATCTTTTGATCAGAAAAATCTAGATGCCTAAAGCATATTTCTAAACGCCTTATCAAAAGATTGGAGTCCATCAATGGATTTACTCAAGATCGCTCAAACCCGTTATACCACTAAAGCTTACGACCCTAACAAGAAAGTTCCAGCAGAACAATTTGAACGTTTATTAGAAATCTTACGCCTGACGCCATCTTCAATTAATATCCAGCCCAGGCATTTTTTTATTGCCGACAATGATGCCGCTAAACAGCGTATTGCCAAAGCACTAGTGGGAACTTATGCCTACAAT
>NZ_DFDO01000240.1:0-8349 GCF_002367915.1 Acinetobacter sp. UBA3025 | reverse complement strand
AGTGTGATCGAGCAGGCGGCTGAAGGAATCTTCATCCTAAATGATGAATTACGTTATATCGAAGTGAATCCTTATTTCGAGAATTTTTCCGGTTTTGAACGTAATGACATCTTGGGTAAATATCTGTTTGATATCACTGCAAGTCATAAGTCACAGCAGCACACTATTCATTCCAACATCATCAAGCAAGTCGTGAAAATCGGTTCCTTTGATGGCGAACTGAGTGAAAAATTCCTGTCTGGCAAAGAGATGCCACTCTGGTTACATATCAATGCGATTACTGATGATGAAGGTCGTATCACCCACTATATCGGCATTGTTTCTGATCTGACTGAGCGTAAATTACAGGAACAGCGCCTGTCTTATCTGGAAAATTATGACACGCTGACTGATTTGCCAAACCGTTTTTACTATAACTACCAGCTGCATCAGTATCTGATGACGCAAAAAGATTCCATCAAGAAAATGGCGGTGATTCGACTCAATATCGACCGTTTCCGTCCATTGAATGAATACCTGTCTAATAACGGCGGTGATGAGCTGTTGCGTCAGGTGGCGCAGCGCTTACGTCTGACTAATGCTGAAGCTCTATTTGTTGCTCATCTAAATGGCGATGACTTTGCGATTTTGTATGAAATCTCGCATATTCGCCCTTCTGTACAAGAACATTGTCAACGTATTGCTGAAGCTTTCCAGGCTCCTTTCCATATTTTTGAACAAGATTATGTGATTACCCTGTCGATGGGCGTGGCTTTCTATCCGGATCATGGCCGTCAGTTAGATTATTTGAATAACTGTGCTGAACAGGCGCTGAGTGAAGCCAAAAATCTCGGCGGGAATACTATCCATTTCTACTCCAATGAAAATACAGCTTTGCTAGAGCAAGGAATTTTCATTGAACGCGATCTGCGTAAAGCCATCCAGAATGGCGAACTGGTAGTCTACTATCAGCCGAAAATTAATTTCAATGACCAGCATATTTATGGCTTTGAAGCTTTAGTACGCTGGAAACATCCAGAGAAAGGTATTATCCCGCCAGGCCTGTTTATTCCTTTAGCCGAACAGACCAGCCTGATTTCCGAGATCGGTCGTTTGGTGATTCAGCAAACTGCTAAACAGATTCGTGAATGGAATGATCTTGGCTTTCATAATATCTGTGTCTCTGTGAATATCGTGGCACAGCAACTGCGTCGTGGTCAGTTACTCGATGATCTGGATCAGGCCATTAGTGAAAACCAGATTTCTGGCACCAGTCTGGAACTGGAAATTACTGAATCTTCACTGATTGAAAACTCTGAATCTGTCAAAAATCTGCTGAACCAGATCAAGCAGCGCCAGATTAATATATCTCTGGATGACTTTGGAACCGGTTATTCTTCTTTATCCTATCTTGCCGATTTTCCTATTGACATTCTCAAAATTGACCGCAGTTTTGTCTCTAAAATTGGCGAACATAAACAGGAAGCGATTGTCAGTGCCATGGTCGCGATGGGTAAAGCTATGGGCATGACTGTCGTCGCTGAAGGTATTGAAACTGAAGAACAGCTGCAATATCTACGTGATTTAGATTGTGATATTGCCCAAGGTTACTTCTTCTCCAAGCCATTGCCTGAACTGGAAGCAACTGCATATTTAGAACAGAATCGCGTCGCTGAAACTTATATATATCAAGTCTAAGTCTATATCTACCTCGAATAAGATTGTCGCAAAAATAGTCGACTTTGACTGGGCTAAGTGCTTAACAAATGTTATATTCAGAGCCATAAATGCAATTTTTTACCCGCTTTCTGGGTAATCTTTACAACGATAGAGATACAGATGGACGAACAATCTTTAAAGCAGCAGGCTCTTTACTATCACGAATTCCCTACTCCAGGAAAAATCAGCGTTACACCAAGCAAACAATTGGTCAACCAACGTGACTTAGCCCTTGCTTACTCGCCTGGCGTTGCCGCACCATGTCTTGAGATTGAACGTGATCCTTCAACAGCTGCACTGTATACCGCACGCGGTAACCTGGTTGCAGTGGTCAGTAACGGTACAGCAGTTCTTGGTTTGGGTAATATTGGCCCACTGGCGTCTAAACCAGTCATGGAAGGTAAAGGCGTACTGTTCAAAAAATTTGCGGGTGTTGATGTATTCGATATCGAAATTGCTGAAAATGATCCAGACAAGATTGTTGATATTGTCGCTTCTCTAGAACCCACTTTTGGCGGGATCAACCTGGAAGATATCAAGGCTCCAGAATGTTTCTATATTGAACAGAAACTTCGTGAACGCATGAAAATTCCTGTGTTCCACGATGACCAGCATGGTACTTCAATCATTGTAGGTTCTGCTCTTCTTAATGCTTTGCAATTAAACGGCAAAAAAATTGATGAAATCAAGATCATTGCTTCAGGTGCCGGTGCTGCTGCCTTGTCTTGCTTGAACTTGCTTTGTGCCCTTGGCGTGAAAAAAGAAAATATCATCGTTGCTGACTCACGTGGTTTATTGACAACTAAACGCGAAGGTCTGGACGAATCTAAAAAAGCATATGTACAAGACATTGATGCCTCTCAGATCGGTGATGTGATTGCAGGTGCAGATATGTTCCTGGGTCTTTCTGCAGCCGGTATTCTCACCAAAGAAATGGTGAAATTGATGGCCAAAGATCCAATTATCTTTGCCTTGGCGAACCCGGATCCAGAAATTCTGCCTGAACATGCACACGAAGTTCGTGATGACGTGATCATGGCGACTGGCCGCTCTGACTATCCGAACCAGGTAAACAATGCACTGTGCTTCCCTTATATCTTCCGTGGTGCATTAGACGTTGGTGCCACCACCATTAATGAAGAAATGAAAATTGCCTGCGTACATGCGATTGCACGTATGGCACACGTAGAAGCAGATGCTGCATCTTATGGTGAAAAATCAGCTTCTTTCGGCCGTGATTACCTGATTCCTGGTCCACTGGATCAACGTCTGATTCTGGAAATTGCGCCTGCAGTTGCACAAGCTGCAATGGATTCTGGCGTAGCGACTCGTCCTATTCAGGATTTCTCGGCATATCGTCAACGTCTGTCTGAGTTTGTTTACAACTCAGCCTTCATGATGAAACCAATCTTTGCACAAGCTAAAACAGATCCTAAACGTATCGCTTATGCAGAAGGTGAAGACCTGCGTGTACTTCGTGCTGCACAAATTGCAGTGGATGAAGGCTTGGCAAAACCGATTCTGGTGGGCCGTCCAGCAGTCATCGAAGCGAATATCAAGAAATTGGGCTTACGTCTTGAAGATGGTGTCAACATCACCATCGTGGATCAGGAAAAGAACCCGGATTACGAAAAATTTGCAGACGACTATTATAACCTGATGCAACGTAAAGGTGTAACGCCTGAATATGCACACCGTGAAGCGCGTCGCCGTTCTACTTTGATCGCTGCGATGCTGGTTCGTCATGGCATGGCGGACGGTATGTTATGTGGTACGTACTCAAGCTACGATATCCATCTGGACTTTGTCAGCAATGTCATCGGCAAACAGGATGGTCATAATACCTTCTTCACCTTAAACGCATTAATGCTGGAAGAGCGTAACCTGTTCATCGCAGATACCTACATCAACCGTAATCCAACGGCTGAACAGCTTGCTGAGATGACGATTCTGGCTGCTGAAGAAGTACGTCGTTTCGGTATTACACCGCGTGTTGCCCTACTTTCTCACTCTAGCTTCGGTTCAGACCAGCACGATGCCAGCGCACAAAAAATGCGCCGTGTATATGAAATCCTTTCTGAAACTGCACCTGAGCTTGAAGTTGAAGGTGAAATGCATGGTGATGCAGCACTGGACGAAAATATCCGTCAGTTTGCATTCCCGAACTCTCGTTTCAAAGGTTCTGCAAACTTGCTGATCATGCCAAATCTGGATGCGGCCAATATTTCGTTTAACCTGTTAAAAGCAACTTCAGGTAACAACGTGACCATTGGTCCTATCCTGCTTGGTGCTGCGAAACCTGTTCATATCTTGACACCAACTGCAACAACTCGTCGCGTAGTGAATATGACTGCGTTAACTGTCGCTGAAATTCAGGAAGCAGAAAAAAACGCGCTCTAAGGAATGTACGCATGAGCGTAACTTCTTGACTTGAGAAAACCTCTATTCTGTAGCATGATGCTTGTAAGAATAGAGGTTTTTTCATGCAAGTTTATTTAGTAGGCGGTGCAGTTCGGGATCATTTACTTGGACACCCCTATCACGAAAAAGATTATGTGGTTGTCGGCGCGACGCCGGAACAATTGCTTGCTGAAGGTTTTCAACCTGTTGGCAAGGACTTCCCTGTTTTTCTTCACCCTGAAACCAAAGACGAATATGCTCTGGCACGTACCGAACGCAAGTCTGGCTATGGTTATCATGGTTTCGAATTTTATACCGATATTAATGTTACCTTGGAAGAGGATCTGATCCGCCGTGACTTGACCATCAATGCCATGGCCATGGATGATTCAGGCAAGATTTATGATCCTTATGGCGGTCAAAAAGATCTGGCTGATCGTGTACTGCGTCATGTATCAGAAGCTTTTGTCGAAGATCCTTTACGTGTTTTAAGGATTGCCCGCTTTGCTGCGCGTTATCAACACCAGGGTTTTAGCATTGCAGAAGAAACGTTGGTGCTGATGAAGCAGCTGGCGGAATCGGGCGAGCTTAATGCATTGACACCTGAGCGGGTCTGGAAAGAAACTACACGCGCACTGATGGAACAGGATGCAGATGTGTATTTTGAAGTATTACGCAGCTGTGGTGCTTTAAAAGTGCTGTTCCCGGAACTGGATGCCTTATATGGCATTCCGCAACGTCCTGAATATCATCCGGAAATTGACTGTGGTATTCATACCATGATGTCTTTACAGCAAGCCTGCCGCCAAAATTATAGTCTGGATGTGCGTTTTGCGGTTCTGGTTCATGACTTGGGTAAGGCATTAACCCCTGTGGAAGAATTGCCACGTCATATCATGCATGAAGAACGTGGGATCAAACCGGTAAATGAGCTGTGTGAACGTTTAAGAGTTCCGACTCATACCAAACAGCTAGCATTAGCAGTTTGTAAAGAACATTTAAAATGTCATCAGGCTTTTAACTTAAAACCTGGCACTTTATGGCGTTTATTACAGCGTCTGGATGTATTGCGTCGTCCTGAACGTGTTGAAGCTTTTGTACAGGCCTGTGAATGTGACTCTCGCGGTCGCTTGGGTCTGGAAAATCGTGCTTATCCTCAGGCTCAATATGTGCTGGATGCCATGCAGGTCGTACGTAGCATTAAAGCACAAGACTTGCCACCAGAAATTCAAGGTCCGGATATTGGTGAAATGCTAATTGAACGACGGATTGCGGCTTTAGCAGAACTGAAAGAACAGCATAGTGCCATACTTTAAACATTAGGCTCCTTCAAGGGGCCTTTTTATTTAATATCTGAAATCTCATTCATCTCGATTTTCTATATAGATAGCAATAATTCTTTGAAGTTACTGTGCACTTTCAACACTTAAGCAAAGTAAATATTGATTATGATTGATATTATTTTTAGCTAAGAATATGTCTAATGACTTATCTCATCCGTCAACTGGATCTTGAAAAAGACCTGTATGACGTTCATCAACTCACGATTCAGCTTGGCTATCCCTCTACGCTGAAAAATATCAAACAGCGTTGGGAACGGATTCATCAAGACAGTCATTATCAGACACTAGTTATAGAACAGGATTCACATGTAATCGGCTATGCCGGTTTTATTCAGGAATACACCTGGGAATTTGACGGTGGATATTTAAGGATTCAGGTTTTTGTAATTGATCAGGACCATCGTGGAAAAGGTATAGGCAAGCAATTAATGGCTGCTATTGAACAGATTGCAAAAGAGCAAGGCTTCAAGATGATTCAGCTCAACAGCGGAAATCGCGAAGAACGCTATCCTGCGCATGCCTTTTATCAAGGACTGGGATTTGACAGTTATAGTATTGGATTTCGTAAGCATCTGGATCAGCCAGTCATGACCAGCTGATCAATCGTGGATTTAATTTATGAAATTTCAGCAGGGAAAGTAATCACTTTTTCCAATTTCATCTGATTGGTTGCAATCATCAGCAAGCGATCAAGACCTAGGGCAATACCTGAACATTCCGGCATTTGTGGCAATGCCGCCAGCAAATACTCATCAATCGGCATGACATGCAAGCCAAGCGCTGCCCGTTCTGCATTATCTGCTTCAAAGCGGGAACGTAAAACTTCAGCATCAATCAGCTCATCATAAGCATTGGCCAGTTCCAGCCCTTCGATATACAGCTCAAAACGGGCTGCAACCAGCTCCCCATCTTCATCGATTCTGGTTTTAGCCAATGATGCCAGTTCCGGTGGAAAATCTGTCAAAAATACAGCCGTATCGAACCCCAGGCTTGGCTCGACCATATGCGAGAATAAAAGGTCGATATATCCTAAACGGTCATCACTCAAGTCCAGATTGAGACCTACCCGGCGACAACAATCTTTGAGTTGCTGCAAAGTGGCCTGTAAAGGATTGAGATCCAGGCGATCCATAAAGGCATGTTTATAGCTGAGCACAATGGGGCGGATTTCTCCAAAACGGGCCTTAAGCGTCACATTTAACAGATCTGTCACTTCAAACATCAGATCTTTCAGACTAAAGGCCGGACGATACCATTCCAGCATGCTGAATTCACTATTGTGCTTGCGGCCGTGTTCATCATCGCGAAACACTTTACAGATCTGGTAAATCGGCCCACTACCACTGGCCAATAAACGTTTCATGGCAAATTCAGGTGAGGTCTGTAGATAATGTGTGCCGAGCTTACCCATGACATGACGCTGGGCCTGAATCGAAGCCAGGTGCACATCGGTCACGCCAGCCTGAGATAAAATCGGGGTTTCCACTTCCAGCACTTCACGTTCAGCAAAAAACTGACGGAGCTGGGCATACATGTTGGCACGCGCTTTAATGGCTTTTAAGTCGCAGGTCGGTTGATAAGATACAGTTTGACTCATGCCTTTGGCCCTCCATGAGCGGCCCATTCACGGCGTAAAGGATAAGTCTTGCGTAAATGATCAAATGCTTTCTGATCGACTTTGCCATCTTTTAAACAGGCACGCAGATTGGTATCATCACGGGCAATATCATAGATCTGGGTTAAATGATGTTGTAGCGCCAGTTTTAAATCCTGATTCTGGAAAAACTGTACACAGACAGGCAACTGGCTTTCAAACTGCTTATTAATCTCAAAGCCAAAAGTCTGGCAAAATGCCTCGTAAATCATTTGAGTACCGCGTACCTTACCCTCCAGACTATAACCTGCAATATGGGGCGTCACCAAAGTAATCAGATTCAGCAGCTGTTCAGAAATTTCCGGTTCATGCTCAAACACATCCAGTACAACCTGCCGTTGAGTTGCCTGGATATCAGCAATTAGCGCCGCTTCTTCAATGACTGGCCCACGCGCTGAATTAATTAAAATGGCTTCAGGTTTCATTTGTCCAAGAGCATTAGCATTAATTAAATGATAAGTTGGATTCTGACCTGTTTTGGTTAAAGGTACATGAATGGAAATGGCATCTGCAGTTTTTAGCAGTTCTTCAAATTCAACCTGATGAACCTGATCGCGCTGCACAAAGGGATCGTAGGCAATCACATTCCAGTCCAGCAATTTGGCCATTGTTGCCAAACGCGAACCGACATTTCCTAGACCCACAATACCCAAGGTGAATTCTTTATTTGCATTGATCAATTGGGGTTGTAAATATAATAAAGCCGTAATCACATATTCAGCCACTGCCTGTGCATTACAGCCGGGCGCATTGCTCCAGCGGATGTTCTGTTGTTCTAGTGCAGCAATGTCCAGATGATCTGTACCAATGGTGGCACTGCCGACGAATTTAATCTGACTGTCCTGTACGAATGCTGCATTGACTTTGGTCACGGAACGGACCAATAAAGCCTCGGCATCTTTTACATCTTCCGAAGTGAGAGTTCTTCCTGCACGATGCTGAATATCGCCAAATTCTGCAAAGAAATAATCGGTAAATGCCAGATTTTCATCTGCGACAATTTTCATAATCTGTTCCAACGCCTGAATCTGTCTATCATACCGCGTCAACCGGGATGTGACTATTTTCACTCAAGCTTTAGATGAATTCTTATAAACATAGAGATATAAAAAATGCCGAAGTCAAACATCACTTCGGCAAAGGAGTGTAATTGGAGTAAGAAAATGACGCAGGGTTAGGCGATTGAAAGCCATACCCTGCACGAAAAAGTTTCCTTTTTTAATTGGAGAATGCAGCAATACCTGTTTGCGCACG
>NZ_DFDO01000027.1:0-3332 GCF_002367915.1 Acinetobacter sp. UBA3025 | reverse complement strand
GTTTCGGGCTGATCGCCACTAACTGATTTAACAGGATGGGATGAACTGAACTGGAATTTATAAGTTTCTTGTGTACCAGATAATTCATCCAATCCTGATCAGCTGAAAAGTATAGATCACTACTAGCTCCTGCTTCGATCTGTTTGGCTAAAGCAGAAGATGCACCAAATACGGAAATAATCTTAGTTTGTGGATGTTGGGCTTGGTAAATCCTGGAAATTTCGGTCACAGCATTATTTAGACTCGCTGCGGCGTAAACCTTCACTGTTCCTGCATGGACTGAGGAAAACATCATGGCAATGCACATGGATAAAAACAGAGATTTTTTCATGTGCATCTACCCTTATCAGTGAATAAATAAGCCTTGAACAAGATCCCCTTCTTTCAGGCTTTTTCCTGCCGGAATGCGAACCAGACAATTGGCCTGCATGAGATTGCTCAGCATATGTGATTGCTGCTTAGACAGACTTTTAACTCGTAAAACCGACTGCTCAAAGCTGGCAGACATTCTTAAAAAGCGCTCTCTGGCATTCATTTTCAGATCATGGGTGAGTACAGCATTAAACCAGTTCGGCTGAGATTTGTGTCCTTGTAAGGCATTTAATAAAGTTGCGGTGTAGATCTGCATGCCGACATACACTGCTGCGGGATTTCCCGGCAAACCCAGCAGATAACAATGTGAACTATCATTTCGCTGTAGCTGGGCAAAGAACATCGGCTTGCCCGGCTTCTGTTTTACTTTCCAGAATATCTGTTCAAAGCCTAAATCTAGTGCTACAGGCCGAATGAAATCATAATCTCCGACAGATACACCGCCTGTGGTTAAAATCAGGTCATAGCTTGCTGATAATTCTTGAATGAGATTCCGTACTGCCGCCTCAGTATCTGCAACATGAAAAATTTCAACCTGCTGCCCGGCTTGCTGAAACCAGGCTTCAATCAAGGGACCGTTGGCATCAAAGATTTTACCCGCTACAAAGTCTTCTATACTTTCAGCAACTTCATCACCTGTAATGACCACAGCCACTTTAGAATATTGAAAAACCTCAACAGTATTGATTCCCGCCATGCTTAAAGAGGCAATTGCACCGACTGACAGCTGTTGACCTTTATTGGCCAATAATTGCTCGACTGAAATTTCTTCGCCCACATCGCGAATATCGGCATGAGCGCTGAGCTGTTCCATAATTTTGATTTTGGATGAATCAATCACTTGAACAATTTCCTGACGTGCGACCGTAGTAGTCCCAAGCGGAATTTTAGCGCCAGTAAAAATCCTGACTGCCTGACCATCCTGAAGTTGCAGTTCACCCTGTTGTCCCGCCCGAATTTCACCAATCAGTTGGAATTCGCGTTCTGGTTCAATTGCAGATTGGGTACACAATGCATAACCATCTACGGCACTTTGCGAAAATAACGGTAAATTAATCCCAGAATAAATATCTTCTGCCAGATAACGATTCAGGGTCTGATTCAACTTCAGTCGTTCAGTTGCTAACACTTGAGTATGCTGCAAAATCAATTCTAAAGCCTGATCTACTGTAATCAGACCATGGTCTGCTCCGCATCCAGACATTATTGATAACCGCCTTGATGTGGAATATTTTTTTGCACATCAAATAAATGTACCAACGCTGGTAGTACGGCAATTAAAGATTCTTTGGCGCCTTGTCGGCTGCCCGGTAAAGTCATTACCAAACTGTTATCAATATAGCCCGCAACGCCACGACTTAAAGCTGCATACGGCGTGCGTTTCTGGCCGAAACTGCGTGAAGCTTCCATGAGTCCATGAATTTCCCGTTTCAGTAAAGGCTGTAAAGTTTCAACTGTTAGATCTTTAGGACCTAAGCCTGTTCCACCTACAGTCAGGATCAATGGATAGTCATTTTTCTGTTGATGAACCAATGCCAATAACTGTTCAGGATCATCTGGAATTACCTGATAGGCAATATTTTCAAAATTGGCTTCTTGTAATATTTCCAGGACATTTTGCCCTGCTGTATCCGGTTTTTTACCGGCAGCGACCGTATCTGAAAGCACAATGATGGATGCTGGCAAGGCTTCTTTTAAGACACGGGTAAAATGCGATTTACCGCCTTTTTTCTTTTGCAATTTACATTGATCCAGACATAGATCTTCCGGTTCACAATGTGGTTTGAGCATGTCATAGAGGGTCAATCCAGCCAGACTAACGGCAGTCAAGGCTTCCATTTCCACACCGGTTGGACCAATAGTCTCTACTGTGGCAATAATTTCGACATGTGCATCAAACAGTTCATATTCCACATCTGCGCGATAAATTGGTAAAGGATGACACAGCGGAATCAGTTCATCGGTTCGTTTAGCCCCTAAGATTCCGGCGATGCGAGCTGTCTTTAGAGCATCACCTTTTTCCGTATTGCCATTCCGTAATAATTCAATGCAATGTGGCGGTGCATGCAGAATCCCTGTAGCTACTGCAGTCCGATAACTTTCTGCTTTCATCCCGACATTTTTCATTGCATGTTCCTATAGTTCATTTCTTCTTAAAACGTGTGTCTGTTCTGACTTATATCGGCCATTGATAGATGAATGGTGTATTCTCTTTGGCATGATGACAATGTTGATGCGTCTCATCTGAATGTTTTGGATGATGATGCATGTGAGCAGTTTCTACATCTTTACGGATACAACATCCCTCAACATATTGACTGCTGCCATCCATATAAAACTCTTCTTTCCAGACTGGCACCTCATGTTTGACCCGCTCTACTGCTTCCTCACAAGCAGCAAAAGCTTCACGTCGATGTGCAGCATAAGCAATTGCAATAATGGCTTTTTCACCAATATCTAGTGCCCCAATTCGATGAATCACCCGCACATAGGACACGCCGTATTTGGCCTGGATTTCTTGTTCAATCTGGCGAATCATTTTTTCTGCAACAGGTGTATAGGCCGTATATTTCAGTGCTTTGACTGCTTTACCTTCATGGTGATTACGTACCGTTCCGATAAATACGCCGATTCCACCACATTCAGGAAAAGACTGGATCGGATCAAAACTTTCCAGATCTAAAGCAGTATCCTGGATCCGGGAAATCTGTTTGAATTTGCTCATTTCAGCCTCCTGCTACAGGTGACAACAGCACCAAAGTACTGTCAGCATGAAGAGGTGTCTGACGTGAAATGATGTCTTCACCGATGGCACAGGCACAGCGTTCAATCATGCCAAATGCATCAGGATAATTTTGTCCCACCTGATTCAAAACTTCAGATACGGTACTTTGAGATTTGCAGATAATTTCGAGATCTTGCGGTAACTGTCGCTCTACCGCACCGAAGGCTTCAATTCT
>NZ_DFDO01000026.1:0-6505 GCF_002367915.1 Acinetobacter sp. UBA3025 | reverse complement strand
AGAAATATAATGATTTAAAAGCCGTATATTGGCAGCATCATGCACGATTGGGTGCACCTTCATTAGTACATGACATGCATGATTTAGGGTACACCATGAGCGAACGAACCGTTGGAAGAATGCTAAAAAAACTTGGTCTACGGAGCAAGATTGCACGTAAATACAAGCATACGACTGATTCAAAGCATCGTTTGCCTACAGCACCAAACTTGTTAGATCGCCAATTTACAGTCATGCAGCCTAACAAGGTTTGGACAACGGATATTACCTATATCCGTACCAAGCAAGGTTGGCTGTATTTATGTGTGATGCTGGATCTATTTAGTCGTCGTATCGTGGGATGGCAAACCAGCCATCGAATAGACCGCCAATTGGTGTGTGATGCGTTTCATTATTCAATGGCTCGTCAGGGCTATCCAACAGGTGTTATGGTTCATTCGGACCAAGGCAGTCAGTACTGTAGTCGTGATTTTAGAGCACTCTTGCTGACAAATGATTGTATTCAAAGTATGTCTAGACGAGGAAACTGTTGGGATAATGCCGTGACTGAAAGCTTCTTTCATACATTGAAAGGCCATGTGGTGCATGGCAGTGTGTTTGTCACTCGAAAAGAGGCGAATGCGGTCTTGTTTGACTATATTGAGATTTATTACAATCGGGTCAGAAGGCATTCTGCAAACGGTTGGTTAAGTCCAGAAGCCTTTGAACAGAAATATATTAAAAGTTTAGAGGGATCGATTGTCCACGATACTGTCTAGGATCATTTTGCACGGCTTTGTGGCTAGAAAAAATTATGATTTTTTCCCTTTCCACTGCTCAATCTGTCTCGGCATATTGGAATGATAGATAAAGCCAAGGCCTATACCATTCAATAAGAAGATCATAAATTCAATTAAATATTTCAGGTTATAGGAATGTCTGGTTTGGTGATTAAAGGCATACAGTGTAATTTCAGATTTAAAGATCTGGAAAATAATATAGCTCAGCAATCCAATAGCTAGAATGATAAAACCTTTTCCGGAAGGGTAACGCTGAGGTACAGCCAGGATCAGTAATACAATGATAGCAATCAGGAAACCCAAGGAAAAAGAAGCTTCAATTCCGAAAGTTTGCAGGTAATTAAAAGGCGCGAGTACCACATTCGGCGGTAAGATCAGAAGCAGATTGCCCATCGGGTAGAGCAGCATGATCGCAAGCCCGGAAGCCAGAAGAAAAAGCTTAATAAAATTCTGCATACGTTTTTATTTTTAAGTTATTTATTTCATTATAGTTTAATTAAAAAACATTCTATTGCCTATGCATTGAGCAAAAAAAAGACCGCATAAAATGCGGTCTTTTTCTCAAAGTGACAAATTATTTTTTGTCATCTTTTACTTCAGTGAATTCAGCATCAACTACGCCGTCATCTGCTTTTTGAGCTTGGCCTTCGCCGCCTTGGAATGCATTAGGATCGAAACCTTGTGCACCGCCTTGGCCTTGAGCTGCTTCATAAGCACGTTGGGTGATCGGCATAATAATGTTTTGCAATGCTTCAGTTTTCGCTTTGATTGCTTCGACATCATTTTCTTTCGTAGACGCTTCTAACTCAGAAACCGCAGTTTCGATTGCAGTTTTTTCGTCAGCAGTCACTTGTTCGCCAAGATCTTTTACTGCTTTTTGAGCAGAAGAAACTAGTGCATCCGCTTCGTTACGTGCTTTTGCAAGCTCTTCGAACTTACGGTCTTCTTCAGCATTTGCTTCAGCATCTTTGATCATTGCTTCGATTTCAGCATCAGACAAACCTGAGTTTGCTTTGATCTGGATAGATTGCTCTTTACCAGTGCTCTTATCTTTCGCAGATACTTTCAAGATACCATCCGCGTTGATGTCGAACGATACTTCAATTTGTGGCACACCACGTGGAGCAGGTGGGATGTCGCCTAACTGGAAGTTACCCAACAATTTGTTTTGTTGAGCCATTTTACGTTCACCTTGGTAAACTGAAATGTCTACAGCAGGCTGGTTGTCCGCAGCAGTTGAGAACACTTGAGATTTCTTCGCAGGAATCGTCGTGTTTTTCTCAATGATTGGAGTCAACACGCCACCCATGGTTTCAATACCAAGTGTCAACGGAGTTACGTCAAGAAGAAGTACGTCAGTTTTATCACCAGACAATACCGCACCTTGGATCGCAGCACCCATTGCGACTGCTTCGTCCGGGTTCACGTCTTTACGTGGCTCACGACCGAAGAATTCTTGTACTTTTTGTTGTACAAGCGGCATACGAGACTGACCGCCTACCAAAATTACGTCAGAGATATCAGAAGTTGAAAGACCAGCATCTTTCAGCGCAATCTTACAAGGCTCAATGGTACGAGCTACAAGATCAGCAACCAAACCTTCAAGTTTTGCACGAGTCACGTTGATCACTAAGTGTTTAGGACCAGTCGCATCTGCAGTGATGTATGGAAGGTTGATTTCAGTTGCGTTAGAAGAAGAAAGCTCGATTTTTGCTTTTTCAGCTGCTTCTTTCAGACGTTGTAACGCAAGTGGATCGTTCTTCAAGTTCACGTTTTGTTCTTTCTTGAACTCTTCAACCAGGTAGTCGATCAATGCGTTATCGAAGTCTTCACCACCAAGGAAGGTATCACCATTAGTTGATAACACTTCGATTTGCTGGTCGCCATCAAGGTCAGCAATTTCAATGATTGAAACGTCGAATGTACCACCACCCAAGTCGTATACCGCAACTTTACGGTCGCCTTCTTTCTTGTCCATACCGAACGCAAGCGCCGCAGCAGTTGGTTCGTTGATGATACGTTTAACTTCTAGGCCTGCAATTTTACCTGCATCCTTAGTTGCTTGACGTTGTGCATCGTTGAAGTAAGCAGGAACAGTAATCACCGCTTCAGTGACTGTTTCACCCAGGTAGTCTTCTGCAGTTTTCTTCATTTTTTTCAGAACTTCTGCAGAGATTTGTTGTGGAGCAAGTTTCTTGTCGTTTACTTCAACCCAAGCATCACCATTGTCAGCTTTCAGGATTTTGTAAGGAACCAGACCGATATCCTTTTGTACGGCTTGGTCTTCATAACGACGACCGATTAGACGTTTGATCGCGAATAATGTGTTTTTAGGGTTGGTTACCGCTTGGCGTTTAGCTGATTGACCAACAAGGATCTCGCCATCTTTGTACGCAATAATAGATGGAGTTGTACGTGCGCCTTCAGCGTTTTCGATAACTTTAACTTTGTCGCCTTCAAGTACTGCAACACATGAGTTTGTAGTACCTAAGTCAATACCAATGATTTTAGCCATTTGGATGTTTCCTCAAAAATTTTTTTGTGATTTACACTTGTTATCCGATATGAGAGCCGTTCAATTTTTTTCAAGTAAATTTTTAGAAAAAATTTCACAAACTCCCGATTTATTTCGCTTAAGCGCCAACCATGACCATTGCAGGACGTAATAAACGACCATTAAGAGCATAGCCTTTTTGCAAGACTGTACCGATTTCATTAGATTTAGCATTTGGATCAATACCGACTGCCTGATGCAATTCAGCATTAAAACCATTTGCGGTATCAACTGCGACTACACCAAATTTCTCTAGTGTATTGAGCAACGCTTTCAGCGTCAGTTCTACGCCTTCACGTAATGGGCCCTGTTCTTCCCCTGCAGCAACAATCGCGCGCTCCAGGTTATCCACTGTATCTAGCAGCTCTTTAGAGAACTTTTCCAGAACAGTATCTTTATGCTTTTCTGATTCACGCTGAATACGTTCCACACTTTTTTGTGCTTCGTAAACTGCATTGGCAGTGCGTGCTTTTTCTAACTTTAAGTCACCTTCAAGTTGTGCAATCTGCTCTTGTAAAGATTCAACGGTAACTTCTACTTGCTCAGGTTCAGCTTGAGTTTGCTCTACCTCTTGTGTCGCTTGCTCTTGCTCAAGATCTTGAGCTTGTTCGTTCTGCTCAGTTGCCATTGATTTACTCCGTTTAAATGGGTTCTTAAACATGTACAGTCCTTGGGCGTCAGAGTTAACTGCGTTAATACTGAACTGCCATGATTGAAATTTTTAATTATTTAAAGAAATCGGGGCAGGGGCAAAAAATTCAAGCACAAGTACAGATTAATTTTAGGATTTATTTGGATTTAATGACTTTAATAAAAGCAGCATCGTATTTTTAGATAGAAATAATAATTTTTATCTGTTTTAAATATTTTTAAGACCGGTGCATCATAGCGTCATTAACAGCGACCTTGTTCTGAGGAGAGAGCTGAACCAGGTTGCTGTTGCCTTATTTTTTAAACTGTTTTTTCCAGTCGGATCCCTCACACATGGTCCGGCTTTTTTCTGTCCAGATTATTTTTTAGACATAAAAGCGATTAATAACTAAGCAATAAAGTATTACACAAAAAATGAGCAACGCTATATTATTCATTTCAGATTCTATCGCTGTAGTTTCTTCTCTTTTTTAGAAATGTGTTTTCGTGGCTTATCTTTTCTCTAGATAAGCCTTTTTTTTGCCTGAAATTTGTTACGGTTTTTCGACTTATAAGATGGGATCATCTTAATCAAGGCTGTGTTGAGTAAAAACATTTCTTCTATTAAAAGAAAATAACTGGAATGAGATCAGAACCATAAAACTCAGTCCATAAAAAAGCCCTGATTTAAATCAGAGCTTCTCTGTTTGTTTATATTCTGCCTAATCGCGACGATTACGTGGTCGCTGCTGTTCCTGTTTACGTCGCTGATCATTCCAGCGTGGATTATTGGAGCGGTTTTGCTGAACCCGTTTACGCTGCTGTTCTGCCACTTTTTTACGTTGTTCCAGCTGTTGGCGACGTTTACGTTCGGCCTGCGCCTGTTTCTGACGCTGGTTACTCAGATTCTTGCGTTGCTGTTCCAGACGTTGTCGTTCCAGTTGAGTTTTACGACGGTCCAGTTCTATTTGCCGACGTCGTTCCTGTTCCCAGTTACGCTGCTGAATATTTTTGCGACGTTCCAGTTCCAGTCTCTTACGCTGCTGTTCGTATTCCCAGCGCTGCCGGTCATAGCGACGATCCTGATCATAACGATAGTCATAACCTCGATCGCGACGGTCATAACGTCCGTCATAATAACCATCATCAGGAAAAGCCACACAGCCTACGGCTAAAAATGCAGTGGCTAAGGATACCGTTATTATTCTTATCGCCATAAGCTATCTCCTTTTATACAGACTTCTACATCAAAGTCGCAAAAGTGCTGTAAAAATCTCACTTAAACTGACAATGACATCTGATTAAATTCAGGTTAGCGTATTTGGCAAATGATCTATGTACATTGATATTAAGACTTATATAAGAATATGGTCACTAAAACCCTAATCATGTAGAAAAAATGAAGAATTATGGGAAAAGGATGAAAACTCATGGGTGCGAATAATCCGGTCACAAAATTTGTAATAGATAAGGGGCAGGGCACTGCAGCACACTTGCTGGATTGCCTGCCGAGCTTTGCACAAGAACGTCTGGTAAAAGCATTGGATTATCCTTATAACTATCCTGATTTGGATCCTTATATAAAATGCTTGATGGCGATTCAGATCAAACAGGGCCAGCACAGTTTTATTAGTGAAGATGCGGTGCGATCACGTCAACTGTTTGATGAACGCATGAAAGCTATTCAGGCGAAACCGACGCCGGTCAAGGCAGTCGAGGATCTGCGTCTGCCATTGCAAAATGGCACTATCTTTGCCCGACATTATCATCCGGCACCACAGAAAAAATTGCCGATGGTCATTTTCTATCATGGTGGTGCATTTATAGTGGGTGGTCTGGATACGCATGATGAGTTCTGCCGTTTATTGGCGGTGCATGCCAAGGTGCAGGTACTCAGCGTGGCTTATCCGCTAACGCCCGAATACAGTCCTTTGCAGATGGTACAGGTCTGTGAAGATGCTCTGGCTTGGGTACATCAAAACATTAAGCAGCTGAAAATCTATAAAAACCAGATTGTAGTGGCAGGGGATAGTGCAGGTGGAAATCTGGCGGCAGTGGTTGCGCAGCGGAGTGCCGATAAAATCTATGCACCTCGCGCACAGTTATTGCTTTACCCGGCTGTCGATTTTAAAAGCCGCCATCCTTCTTTTTATGCATACAATCAGGGCCTGGTACTTTCAGCTCAGGATATTGATCTGGTGACCAAGCTATATGCTGAAACACATCAGGTCGAACTGGATGATCCGCTGATTTCACCGACCTATGGTGAACTGAAGAATCTGCCGCCTGCCTATGTGATTACCGCCCGTCATGATGTGTTGCATGATGAGGGTTCAATCTATGCGCTGAAGTTACGTGAGAATGGGGTGCGAGTGTATTATCAGGAGTATACGGATCAGGCCCACGGTTTTATCAATCTGACCCCAATTCATAAACGTTCGAAAAAGCAGGTCATTGAACTCAGCAAGAATTTCCGTAAATTCTTGGATAAAAAGATCTGACTCAAAAATAGATGTAAAAAAGGTGTTTCACGTGAAACACC
>NZ_DFDO01000261.1:0-10429 GCF_002367915.1 Acinetobacter sp. UBA3025 | reverse complement strand
TTCTTTAATTTCACGTTCCATTTGCTTCATTTTTTCTTGATCAGATATCTGTTGTACTTTAATAGGATTTTGCTGATCTAAATGCTTTTGATGCCAGGCACGAAGTGTTTCAGGAGTACAACCAATCTTAGGCGCAATTGCTGTGATTGCAGCCCAAGTAGAAGGATAATCTTTTTCAGATTCAATCAATAATTGAACCGCTCTTTCTCTGATTTCAGGGGTATATTTTAATTTTGTCATCGGGATAGTCTCTCAGAATATTGACTCTCCGACAAACCCGGTACGGTTCAATGGGTGGTGGTCCCTAAACGTGCAGCAACTTCAGCTACACTATGACCTTTCTCAGTAACTTGCTTTACTGCTTCAATTTTGAATTCTTCAGGGGTATATTTGGGTTCTTTCATCGGAACACTACAATTTATACCAGAATGACAACCTCGATAACTAAGAGCATGATCACCAATAAACTGACGCTTGCAGTTTTTGCATTGATAGTTTTGCTTGCCATATATTTTGAGGCCATTTTTCTTTACACCCTCACTTAGACAGGTTGGACATTTGATTTCTAGTGTTATTTGCATCTCACTATCTTATCAAAAGCCAACCTGTTTTTTTCAGCATACTTTTTGAAACACCACCGAAGATGATTAGGTTGTTATCTTGCTGAATACCGTTGGAAAACGAGCTGATAGCATAGTTTATGACGAAGCGAAAAAGCGAATTAAAGACTAAAATGAGAGGTATAAGCTCGCATTTTTGCATTCATATAATCACCACTATGTTGAATGTAGCTAAATTCCTTAATACGACAGAACCAAACTATACAAGCAGATGAACCAGAAAAGGACCTACCAAAACCATAAAAATACCAGCAAGTACCATTGTTAAGCTGGCAATCACCCCTTCTTCTTTATCACGACTATAGGCTTTAGTCGTTCCAAATCCATGTGCTGCGTTGCCCAAAGATGCACCCATGACAAAATGAGATTTTAACGGTAAGGCGCCTAGCACAATATCACCAATGATCATACCTATAACACCAGTAATCATGGTAAACAAAATAACCAGTTCGACAGAGCCACCTATATGACTGCTCAACTCCATTGCAAAAGGTGTCGAAATGGAACGCGCCATTAAGCTGTAGGTTGTTGACTGATCAAAATTAAACAGCTTAGCCAAATAAAATGAACTGATCATTCCTGCTAGCATCCCCATCACCACGCCCATACTGATAGAAAGTAGATGTGTTTTGATTATTTCACGGTATTCATAAATTGGAATGGCAAAGGCGACTGTTGCAGGGCCTAACATCCAGACAATCCATTGGTTATCTTGCATATACGTATCATAGGATATATTCAAAGATAAGATTAAAATAATCAGAAGGATAGGGGGTAGTATCGCTGGTGATAAAATCAGATAAGGATATTTTTGATGGATTTTTTTTACGACAGTATAAAAAAGTAAAGTTGAAATCAGACAAACAATGGCGATTAAAGTCATAATTATTTTCCATCCTGATCTATATTACGCAGAGATTGGGAGCGATTATTCTTGATTTTATTTTCAAACTGAAAGCCAAGATGTACACTATATGCTGTAACCACCATGACACAAATGGTGCCCAGAATAACAGCAAAGACTAATTGCCAGCCTTCTGTTAAAAAAAGATGTTTATATTTAATTAGTCCAACAAAACAGGGAATAAAGAATAAAACCAACTCACCTAAAATAAAATCGGAGCCACTCTTGATCCATTCGAGTTTAAAAAATCCAGTCAATAAACCTGTTAAAACAATAAAAAGCCCGATCACTGCACCCGATACTGGAAGTTTAAATAAGGATTGAAGTATGCTGCCAATCCACCAGAAAGCAAGTAATAAACTGATTTGCAAAATGATTTTACTGATATATTTAAATCGGGTCGGATGTTCGATTTGTACAGGCATTGATATCACAGCTTGATTTTGAAGATAAGGTAAATTTTATATGCTGTACATATGCGAAATCATGAATAATTTTATAAATATTATTCTATATTGGAATAATTTATGGATCTAAAATCACTTAAAATTTTTGTTGAAACTGTTAATAGCCAGAGTTTTAGTTTAGCTGCAGTACGCTTGTTTATGACGCAACCGACTTTAAGCAAGATCATTAAAAGCTTAGAAGAAGAGTTGGGAACAGCACTATTTAAAAAAGGTGAAGCAGGAAGAAAACGTGAAGTCGTACTGACTTATACAGGTGAACTGATTTATCAGCATGCATTAAACATGCTGTCAGAACATGAAAAAATTTATAACACGATTGAGCAAGTTAAGTTACTTAAAAAGGGTAAACTGACTTTAGGTTTACCACCATTAGGTTCTGTCTTATTTAGTTCACTTATTGCCTTATTTCATAAGCAACATCCGGATATACAGCTTAGTTTTTTAGAGGTAGGCTCAAATAGTATTGAGGAAGCAATTGCAGATAAACGTATTGATGTTGGTATTTTACTTGGTAATATTCGACCGACTTTTGCGTCAATCCCAGTTGTTGATTCAACAATGTGCTTACTATCCATAAAAGATTCACAGTGGAGAAATAGGAAAACTGTCAATTTGATTGAATTAAAAGAAGAATCCTTTCTATTATTTTCTGATACCTTTACTTTGAATAGTATGATTATTAAAGCAGCAAATACAGTAGGTTTTGAACCTAAAGTTGTTTGTAAAAGCAGTCAATGGGACTTTATTGCAAAAATGGTTGAATCAAATATGGGAATCGCATTACTTCCTCAAATATATTGCCAGCAATTAGATCAGGAAAAATTCAACACTGCCGTATTGGAAAATCCAGGTTTAAATTGGACTTTAAGTATGGCCTGGAATACGACTATAGCAATGAGTCCTGCAACTAGAGCATGGCTAAATATTGTAAAAGATCATAAACAGAAAATTCACTTTTAGTTCAATGCTTTTACAACCAGTTTTTGATTTAGTATAAAAACAAAGTTAGTAAATAAATCATATAAATCAAATATTTTTTTATTAAATATAAAATCTATTTGAAATAATTTTGTTAGTTTTGGGACTGTGTTATTCTATTATTGTAACGCTAAAAATAATTTACCTGTGCAGAAAAAAATGATGACACCATTGCTCATTGATGCATTAACAATATCTGAAGGTAGGTTTGAAAAACCATGCCCAGTTTTAGTTTTGAAAATGATGTTACTCAATGAGGAAATGAGCAGTGAGTCTTCAAAAAAAAATAAAAATCAAGCCTTACTACTGCTCGCGATATATCGTAAGTTACTGCTTGCTGTCGATAGGGATTTATGTAAGGTAAAAACTCTAAAGGATAGTGTGAAAAGAAGGCACTGGGGTAAAGTGGATAAAGCACAGGACAAGATGGTGGTTGCAGGCCAACTTCGACTAAAGAGTTTAGATCCAGAAGAAATGATTTTATTTTTAAATACACAGCATTTTTTGAAAAAGCTGCCGATTTCCTTTGTTCAAGAATTGGTTAATTGGGCATCACCGGTGGTGAGTGGTAATTTTTTAATCGAAAATGTTTTAGCTGGTTATATCGCCCAGAAGCTTTTGCCATTAGAAAGAATTAAAGTGAAAGAGCTTGGAAAATCTGTGCAACCATATTTTCATTTAGCTGACTTTTTTGTATTTTTACCTCAATTGGAGGAACTTTATCAAAAACATCAGCAGCAAATTGTTTGTGCGGCACCAACTGCAGAAGTTGCTTTAGCCTTAACAGACTGGAAGAAGGCATGGGTCTATCGTATTCGGAGTAGTTCATGAATGAGTATTTGGTGCAGCTCCTAGAATGTATTAATCAGAATGAAAATATAGAAAAAGAACAACTGATCCAAGCCTTATTTTTGTTGCGTGCACACTATAGCTTAGCTGGCATTGTTGTCATTTGTCAGCGAATCTTCACATTGATTGGGGATGATGAATTATCAGAATTTCGTGATGAGCTTAATACGTTAAAGATCATTAGTAGATTACAGGATTCTGAGAAGAAATATTCACATTTCTTCTCAGAAACAACAGATAGAAATAATATACTTACGCCATTACGCCCCTACACTGGAGACAGTGGTATTTGTGACTTGCTATTGATTAAAGCAGGAATAAGTCAAAATAATGAGAGTTTTAATACGGTAATAAGGTGGTTTTTAGACCAAATCTTTCACTTTCAAAAAAAAGTACATACTCTAGAGCTTTATAGTAGTTATTTAACGGGTGATGGAAGCATAAAGCTGAAAGATCAAAAAGGATCTCGTGTGTACAATGCCTTTTTAGCGATTAGGCTGTTGGGTGATCCAAGTCATGAGGATATTTTAGAACGAGTCAAAGACTTAATCACTCAAAACGGACCGGAACAATGGATTCGTTCAATGTCCGATCGTTCTGAAGATAAACGATTTAAAGAAGTTTTTTATCCATTAAAGCTATTTTTATCCCAAATTTGGGAAAACAATCCTCTAAAAAATAAGAAGAAACGTCCAGAGTTTGTACACTGTATAGGGTTAAAGCACAAAAAATTGATCCTGCAACGATATGGTTCATTAAGTATTGCTATCCAACCTTTAGAGGATGTAGATGAAATTCATCGTGGTCTAGTCTCTGATGTATTTGAGCATGATGAGATTGAAGAAGATGAAACACCATTGGAGCCCTTGTTTAGATTTTTTTTGGCAGAACAATCCGATTTAATTCGAGGGCTTTATGCATCTAAGTCTACTTCTCAACATATTGAAGCTGCAAATGTTGGTTTAGTTTGGACCAAATCGCGATTGTCCTTAAATTCAATTCAAGAAGTATTTAGGCTCTGTCAACCATCTCATACTGATGCCAGCTTAATCTTACGCGCAAAATTAGCTTTAATATTGAGTTTACTCACAGGACGTTCGGTTACTGAATTAACAGCGCCTCGTTTTAGTCGAAATGCAGATCAGAATAATATTGCTATTCAGTATGATCATACTTTATCTGCATATGTATTAAGTGTGTTTGCAGGGACACCGACACTCAAAAAAAAACCAGAACATTCTAAATTTCATGTGCCATGGACCAATGAATTACATTTGGTTTTACCAAGTGAACTCAATGATTTGGTGAGTCAAGTCAAAAATCTTGGGATTACAAGACGTCATATGGCAGTTGAACGTGACGTGAGTGAACTGATTAACCGTTTACCTCAAGAGCTAGAAATCAGCCTCAAAAGCATTCGAGATATTCTTCCACGGTTGTTATATGATCATAGCCAAGGTGATTTAGCTGTCGTTAAAGCAGTGACGAATGCATCAGGTCGAAATTATGATAACTTGATTCATTATGCCTCTTTTGAACAGAGGCAACTTGAGCAATTATGGGCTGATTGTTTAAGAACGATAAAAATTGATATTCCTCAATACATACACACTTCAAGTGAACGCGTGGGTAGCCCGATTGGAATAAAGATTGTTGAAATACAAAATGAAATTACACGAATAAAAAACAGAATAAATCAGGCTTATGAACAGAAAAATTGGCAGGTGCTCTTTGATAACTTAACCTTGTATACAGCATTATGGATGAATCTTGCAACTGCAGGACGAGGAATTAAGCAACCCTTTCCAAAGTGGATCAGTCAGCAAGGCTGGGCATTGATTCAAGATAAACATCATCAAGATGAATCAACCGATCGTTATGTACCATTGACGCCAGCGTTGATCAAACAGATTCAAGGTTTACGTGGTTTGATGGTAATGCTGGGGGAGCAAGTTGAACCACGTGTTGATTTATCATCTTATGCTATGCAACTTTGTGATCCTCATCAGATTGAAGGTTTAGTTAGAAATTGGGCACGGAAGTTGGTTCGCTCTGATCATAATCAGTTACCTGGACGGTTCAAGGATGCTGGACTTGGGCACTGGATACGGGGGCGTCATCCATGGGATATGTTATCTGTATTTCCTGTATCAGTTTTTAAACAACAGTGGCTTGATGTACAAGAAAACCTGCAAAAACAATTAGGTTTCGAATGTCTTGAAGGTTTTGATTTTTTTAAAATCAAGCATATTCCAACATTTGTTTTAACCCAAGAGACTAAAACAGCTCAAGTAGAGACGAAGCCGAGAATACAATATTCAGAAAATGATGTAAAAGAATGGCTGAAAAACTCAGAGTATAAGTCCTATTGTCCGTTGATCTTTGGGGAAAATCCTGAGCCACAAGTAGCTTTAGAGCTTGGACATGTATTAGCTTCCCATTTAGCTAAAAATACAAACATTGATTTGCCAGAAGCGATCAAGGCATATTGTGCTTATATTCGCGATAAAAAGAAAATTCCTTTATTCGTTCAACTTCCTCAAAAAGCTAATCGTACATGGCTGACATCTGAAAATAGTTTTAGTACATGGGGTTATATTGAACAAAACTTACTTGATTTTATTCAGAAGGATTTAGAACATTTACCTGAACATCAAAATTGTGATGTTGAAATAGGACGTTTGCTGGTTGTACTCTCCATGTATTCACAACTGTGCAGAGTGAGCCATTTACAAGCGATGTTGGAGTTTATTGCTTCTGATCAACATATAGTCGCTATGGGGAATAGTCGGCTCGTTGAACTGACAGTGAATAATGATAGATCTGTGACGAAGATACGCCGTACAGTACTGTTAAGTCCTTATGTCTCGACGTTGATTTTAGTAGGCCGACAGTATCTACAGCCCCGATTAAAAGAGATTTTAGCACAGCCAAGAAATCAACAAAGAACGGCTTGGCAAAAGTGTTTTAATACATATTTAAAACAAATAGGGGTTAAGTCAACTCTATCGTTAGCTCAATGGTTGAAAGCTTTACAGCAAAATGTGATGTTAAATAGCACTCCGCTGATTGCAGGTTATATATCAGGCCAAGTCCTGACTGAAGATCTTTCAATAAATGAATTATTACGCTTATTCGAATATGAAAAATTAACCACAAATTTAGATAGCACTGAGCCAGAAAGTGAAATAGAAATAGACGATGAGCAACTCCATTTGTCTGATATTTTAGCGATGATTCAGCAACTAAAAGGTGAATCTAGATCAAGCATTTGGCTTAAACAGCTTGCCAATAATGAAACGAATCACTACTCAGTCAATTTATTAACGTGCTTTGTGCGATGGCTGATTTTACGCTGTGATGCAGAAGAGTTAAGTCTACAGAATCGAAATATGATTCATCTACATTTGGCCATCGTCAGTGCAGGTATATTGGGGTTTTCAGAAGATTTAACAAAAGATAGCCAGATTAATGAAGATGTATTTCAAAAATGGATGGAGTTGACGCAAGAGCATTTTCCACACCGCAAGCATCTCGCTGCGTGGAATCGCTTTAGAGATTTTTTAATTCAGTTAAATGATAATCGTATAAAGTTACACAAGCGTACAGCGCATCAAGCAAGTGCTAAAGTTTTTTCAAAAAATGAAGTGCAGCAGATCGTTCAAATATTACAATCTGTAGAATCTGGGGTGAATGATGCTGCTTTACGTCTAGAGATTCAGCGTCATTTTCGTTTATCTGCAGCGATGGGTGTACGCCGTTCAGAGACACTTCATTTACGGCCCTTAGATATTGATGAGGATATGCTCCGAATTCGTCCTTATGGTGAGCATCAGTTAAAAACACTTGGATCAGAACGTGTTGTTCCGATGAATTTATTAAGTCAGACGATTCAAAATGGATTAAATGATATTTATAAGAATAAAAAATATTCGATATTAATGTCTGATGAGAATAGTGAGCATAGGCCTTTTTTTGCTCAAATATCTCAAATATTAAAGAAAGTCACTGGAGATGTTGATCTCAGCTTACATCATTTAAGACATACGTTTGCAAGTACATATACTTTAAAGTGTTTGCAAACAGTGGTGGATTTTAAAGCGCTCACGATAGAATTGCCATGGCTACAAAATTGGATGCCATCGAATGAGCAATTTAATACGCTAGTAGGCAATGAAGGACAGGTTGGGCAAGGGATTAAGGCGATTAGTCGAGTGCTTGGACATTTACATGAATCGACAACATTAAAGCATTATGTTCATATCTTATTTCTGGCTACTTATGCCTATAGCATGCAACAACAGCAACCCAATTTACATACTGCATTTTTTAAGCGAGTCATGAGTCGGAGTAATTTATTCAGGCATTTCCAAGCGATTCATCAACAGAATGGTAATCTAAAATATGAGTTGAGAGACACCATCGAAAAATATGTACTCAAAAAAAGACAAAGTCAGAGGTGGGTCATCTATGCTCAAAAAAGAGGGAATTCGACTGGAAAAGTAATTAAACACGAATTATTTCAAAAGTTTGAAGATATTGAGCGGTATCTTATTTCTGGGCAGGGGCAGCCACGATTAGATATTGAGTCCTGGAAGAAAGCTTTAATTATGATGGCAAACATTCCGTCAGGTAAACGTGGTTCAAATATAGGAAGACATCCATTATCGACACAAGGAAAGTTAGCACGTTTGCCTGAATTACTCAGTGCTGTAGATTTTAATTCTGCACAAGAGATTTTAGAGCGATTTGATTATTTAGAACAAAACCAATCAGAAACTTATAATTGGTTAATAAAAAAATGGTTGTATGAAAGTAATGTAACAAAAGTATTGATGCATTTTACGGCAGAGGATGAACCTATGCTTTCAATCCTTACAGAACATCAGTTTTTTCCGATAGTGATGAAATATAATAAATATGATTATTTTAGAATTATGTCTCAACAAGCGTCATTAAGCGCCGTGCGATGGGTACTAGCATGGTTGAGTGTACGATATTTGGTGATTAGAGATCATATCAGAATTTAAGTAAATATGACTTACGCACGCTTTATTACATAAAGTTTTGAAAGACAGCGCTACCCTAATTGAGCTAAATTCAAGTGACAATTTGGGTATAAGTGCAGCCAAATTCTGTGAATTTGTTCAAGACAGCTACGTGTGCATAAATATCATTTACCTGACTACATCATACCTTGCATTTAATATGCTGCTAGAAGCCGTTTGACATACTCCCACCACTTTCACGATGTTCAAGTGGGGGATTCTAAAAGCAAAAGCTCTTAGGTGACTTCCTCACGGATTTCACTTGCTTTCTGCTTCACAGGGCGATCTTTACCGCATCTTCCCTCGACAGACAAAACGGTGTGTCCCACCGCTAAAATGTTGCGAGAAGCATTAATATCTGCATTCTCGCTAAAGCCACACTCGACACAACTAAAGTTTGCCTGAGTGAGCCTATTTTCTTTTGCAACGTGACCACATGAACTACAAGTCTGACTTGTATATTTAGGGTCAACTTTAACGAGTAAACCACCTCGCCATTGCTGTTTGTACACCAACATATTAACAAGCATTGACCAACCTTGATCCAGGATTGATTTATTTAAGCCGGACCTGGCTTTAACATTCTTTCCTTTTTTCTCGATTGAGCCTTTCGCTGACTTCGACATATTGGCTACTTTTAAGTCCTCAACTACGATCATTGCGTGGTTTTTGCTGAGCGTTGTGGTGACTTTGTGCAAGTAGTCATGCCGAATATTGGCAATATGATGGTGTAATGTATTGATCTTGAGATTCAGCTTTTTCCAATTTTGACTGAACTTGTTTTTCTTTCTCAGCTTGCGCTGAAGCCTAGCCAACTTTACTTGATTGGCCTTGAAACTATTGATCGGGTCGAATACTTGACCACTAGACGTTGTAATTAACTTTTTAATACCTAAATCAATGCCAATGGCTGATTTCGATGGATGGACTGGTGCTTCTACCGTATTTTCAGCACCAAATGACACATACCATTTCCCGACATGCTTGGAGATTGTGACGTTCTTAATCTCACCCACAATATTTTGTGATTTTCTGAATTTCACAACGCCAATGTCATTAGGTAACTTAACTTGGTTGCCTTTAACCCAACAGTATCTATTGAATTGAACAATACGAATGGAATCACAGCCATTAGATTTCTTTTTGAATCGTGGCATGAGTGGTCTAAGTTGGACTTCACGACCATCAGGCAATTTAAAGAATCTTGGTTTTTTGGCTTTAAATGGTTTTTGCTTTAACTTGGCTTGTTCTTTCGGGTCAAAGAACTTCCCCCAGGCATCACCAAGATCACGCACTTTTTGTTGAAGTGAAACGCCATTTGAACTATTTTCTAGAAAAGCATACTCAGGTTTTTTTCGTAATTCAGGAATTTTATTGACTAAATTAACTTTGTTGATTCGCTCATTATTAGCAAGCATCTCGAACGATACAGCTAAAATTTGATTCCAAACAAAACGTGCAGAGCCAAGCAACTTGTTTAAAACAAGCTCCTGCTCTGCATTAGGCTCAAGCCTAAATTTATACGCTTTGTTGATTTTCATAAATGAGTATGTATGTGTTAAT
>NZ_DFDO01000092.1:0-6847 GCF_002367915.1 Acinetobacter sp. UBA3025 | reverse complement strand
CGGTTTATGTATCGGTATCGGCTTGAGTGCAGCTTGTGGTTTCCGTGTTTTTGTGCCTTTGCTGGTGATGAGTATTGCCGCATTAATGGGCTGGTTTGAACCGATGACCGGTTTTGAATGGTTAGCCACGCCGGCAGTCTGTCTGGCTTTAGCCATCGCGACCCTCTGTGAAATCGCTGCGTATTATATTCCCTGGGTGGACAATGCCATCGATACAATTGCAACGCCTGCTGCCATACTGGCCGGAACTCTGACAACGATGGCTGCCAGCAATGGAGAAATGTCCCAGTTTGCAGCTTGGGCCGCAGCGATTATTGTCGGTGGCGGAACAGCAGGGGCCGTGCAAATGAGCAGTGTTGCAGCACGCGGACTCTCAACTGCTACCACAGGCGGTGTTGCGAATCCGGTACTCTCAACCGGAGAATGGATCGGAGCTATTCTGTTATCCATTCTGTCATTGCTTTTGCCAGTGCTAGCTGCCTTGCTGGTTGTAATGCTAGCCATCATGGCAATTCGCTGGATACGTCTAAAAAAGAGAAACAAGCTAGAAAATTCCGCCTTATAGGAATCAGATAAATAAATATTTATCACTCATTCTTAATGAAATATTTGCTTAAAGAAAGGCCCTCATCTTGTTCATTAAATTGCTTGATTTTTATTCAAAAAAGACATAATTTTATTATGGGATTATAAAGGCATAATTTTTGTATGGTTTTATTTGTGGTTGAACTTTATAAAAACAATATTAGGGGAACTATAAATGATTAAATTTATTGTAGATGAACAAGAGTCTGCCCAAGGCGTGCACTATATTCATAACGCAACTGAAGGCTGTGAAGACCTGCCAGAATTTGATAACCAGATTCTGATTGGATATTTTGCTAATTATGATTTGGCTTATAAACGGGCAAGAATGAACTGGCCGAGGGAAAAAGTAGAGGGCTGTCATAAGTGCTGTACAGAATGAGATTTATAAATATATTGAGTGTCATTTAAAACTTGCTATACAGTGGGTTTTATCATTTATTCTGTTTGAAAATTGATCAATTTGACCCCATTTAAAATTATAGATTTATCATGTTTAGGGCTGCTCAATTGCAACATTATCTTGATCTCAATCATGACTCGGGTGTGGCCAATTATGAGATTGGCAATGAGTTTATTCGGGTTCAATTCAAGAAAACCTCGAAAGTGTATACCTATAGCTATAGCAGTGCTGGCTATCAGCATGTGGAAAATATGAAACAGCTGGCCCAGTATGGCGATGGCCTAAATGCCTATATCAATCATCATACCCGTCATCTGTTTGTACGCTAAAAAGTGATCGCTGGAAGTTAGAACTGAAACTTTTAGCTCAAAATATTTAAACCATTTCTCTTTAGATCACAGATACAAATCAGTAGTTCCTGAAGATTTGATTGATCTGTTAACTTAATGATAGATGGCTCTACAGGCAGGGAATCACTATGGATCTCGATTTCTGGTGTCGGTTTTTACTTTATACATTGGCTTTGAATTACAGCATCTTAATGCTCTGGTTTTTGCTGATTGTCTTTGCACGAAACTGGGTAAAACGATTGCATGGTCAATGGTTTCAGCTCTCAGATTCGACTTTTGATGCCATTCACTATAGCGGCATGGCCATCTATAAAGTCGGGATATTCCTGTTCAATCTGGTTCCGCTGATAGCCATATATTTGATGGGGAAAAGTTAGGAGATAAAACTTTCCAAAGTTCCAGGAATAAATAAAACTGATAGTCACTTCAGCATTACACGGAGCAGTTTAAGGCTTAAAATGCTCGAAACAGAATAACAATATGAAAAAGGAGTTCGGATCAATGAATCAGTTTAAACCCGCCTTGATTTTAGGTGCTTTAATCGGCTTGGGAATGATTATTGCCGGATTCATTCTGGGCAATAGTGCAGTCAAAATTAAACAGTATGAGCGGATTGTTTCGGTAAAAGGGCTATCGGAACGTGAAGTGAAAGCCGATGTCGCCGTCTGGCCCATCCGTTTTAGTGGTGGTAGTCAGGATCTGACCGAACTGTATGACACTATGGAGCTGCAAACCCAGCAAATTCAGGCTTTCTTAAAAGGTGAAGGTTTTAAGGCAGAAGAAATTACCACCGGTTCTCCAGTCACTACAGATAAATATGCCCAGCAATACGGCGGTGATGCCAATGTTGCCTTACGTTATACCGCGCATCAGACCATTACGGTTTATACCCACAATATTGATGCAGTCCGTGCAGCGCAAACCCGTCTGGTCGCTCTGGGTAAAAAGGGCATTGCTTTTGGTGGTGATGATTCCGGGCAAAGAACGGAATATATCTTTACCAAATTGAATGACATCAAACCAGCCATGATTGAAGAAGCCACGCAAAATGCCCGCAGTGTGGCAGAAAAGTTTGCCGCGGATTCTCAAAGCCGTCTCGGGAAAATCAAGACTGCCAATCAAGGTTTGTTTAGCATTGAGGACCGTGACAGCAATACGCCTTATCTAAAGAAAGTTCGTGTGGTTTCTACAGTGGATTATTATCTGGCTGATTAAATGGCTGGAAAGCTGAATAGAGGGGTCTAAAAAATTTAGAGCAGAATGAGGTTTTACATGAAGATAAATTCCAGTAATTCTGCTCTTTCTGCAATAAAAGATCTTTATTTTGAGGTGAAAGGTAAAAAATTCTTCTTCAAATATATTTAAAGAAAAATATTTTCAAAAATCGGGAAAATTAAAAAATCTTAGGAAATTAATTTTGCCGCAGCTTGGCTACTATATATCTCAAGGGTGTGATGGGATCGAAAAGAGTAGCATGCTGTGAGTGGCGCAAAACGCGAGTGCAGTACGAACCCAAAAGGTCTCGATTCGGCTTAGGACGCTATAGACCAAAAGTTTATAGGCTATAAGATCATTTCTTACAAAGAGTGATAGTTGAAGTAAACCATCAAGATGTTTTCCCAACACCCTCAAAATTTTCTCCTCTCATAAAAACAATCTTCTCCTCCAAACTGTTGAACACCTTCCCTACCCAGTCACTTATATTCTTCCTAAATAGCTGTAAATTCATTTGAGATTCAAATAAATACTATTTTAATCACATATCTAATCTATTTTATTTACAGCCTATAGCTTTCGACTATTTTATGTTTAAATACTACTCTAATGTCGCTGGTTGTTTATAAGTATTTGATATAAATAATTTAAAGTATAATATGTTTAATATTTGCTCACAAATTATATCCTTGAAAAATAAAACAGAATGCTATGATAATTTTGCATATAAGAAAGGGGCACGTCCCATGAAAAAATATGAATTAGAAATCAGTTATCCGCATCAAGAAGAAGACGAAGCAGAGCAGCTAGGCAGCTTATCGGCAGAAGAAATTCTCTCTACTTTCAAGTCCATTAACTGGCAACAGTTACGGGTTTTACAATTACAGATGCAAGCCGCCATTACCACTTTTACCGTAACAGACTCCGATGCTGAACAGTCGATTCAGATCACACTGAATGAACTGGCGCCGTCAGGTCAGCTTGAGTTCAGGCTGGAAAGTGATATTGAAGTCGAAGCTCAACATAAAATTCTGGGACTGTTTAGCCTGAAGAACAAAGACTATGTGTCATTTCGCAATCTGACTATGTCACAGGTTCAGCAATATCTTATGGCATTTTTAAATGAAGATCTCGACAGTCTGAAAACCCAGTATCAGTCGGGTCATTCAGTATCTCCCATCAGTGCAGCGTCCAAAGCTTAGTCAGGCACTGATTCTGTAACAGGGCTGGATTGACAGTATTCCCTGACATTGTTATTTTGCGCGTTTTCTCCTGAATGCTTAAAGCACATGCCTATTAACGACAACTTTGTCTACGCGCCGCCTCAAGACCCATTGCATATTCTGTATGAAGATGATGATCTGGTCGTCATTGAGAAGCCGGCCGGTTTGTTGTCTGTTCCGGGACGTTTGCCTGAGCATCATGACAGTGCTTATTTACGGGTACTAGAGCGTTATCCGAATGCCAAAATTACCCATCGTCTGGATATGGCGACGTCTGGCATCCTGATGTTTGCCAAACATCGCGATGCTGAAGTGGCAGTCAGTAAAATGTTCCAGGCACGTACAGTCAGCAAGCACTATATTGCGCTGGTACAGGGAGAAATTCAGACCGAGGGCAGTGTCGATGTACCTTTGATTACTGACTGGGAAAATCGCCCTCGGCAAATGGTGCATTTCGAATTGGGTAAAGCTGCCAAAACACTGTATCAACGGCTGGAATATCAGCCTGAGCAAGACATCAGCCGGGTATTGCTAACACCAATTACCGGACGTTCACATCAGCTCAGAGTCCACATGCTGCATATCGGTCATCCGATTACGGGCGATAAAATCTATCATCCGGAACCAACGAGTAGTCCTTTAAATCGTATGGCCTTGCATGCCAGTGAACTGACTTTTACTCAACCCTTGAGTGGTCATAAAGTTGAAATTCTTGCACCTGCACCATTTTAGTAAAATTTAAGCATTCAAAAAATGAATATGGATTCTGATAAATGTTTAAATTTCAGTAAGCTGCAACAGAAATGTCAGAATTTATTTCAATTATCGGAAAATTATGGAGTTGAATTTAAGCAGTTTTCTAGAAAAATTATGTTCTGAATCATGTCTTATCAAGTGATGATCTTCTGAAATTAGAAATGTGTACCCGGAAAAATTTCAGGAATCATTTAAGGAGCTTTATCACTTTATTTTTAGTTTAACTGTTTGATCTGTCTATTTTTATTCAGTTTTTCTCAATATTTACAGTCTATCTGAGGTTCATCCTTATAACTTTTGATATAAAAATAAAAACTACTCTAATCGATTATCACCAACAGATTCATTTTAAGTAAATTGATAGGCATAAAAATATTAAGGTTTTATAGGTGAAAAATCATTTAAAAGATCAATTATATTAAATGTTTATGGTCATTTTTTATCTTTGATTCTCATCATTAAATTATGCAGAATAACTTTAAAACATCATAAATTTTTAATTTTTTAGTGCCTATATATGGTGCAAGGGGTAAGGGACAGGATGATGCTAAGTGGCGCGCTCTTTGTTCTCGCAAGTGTTTTAATCATTGTATTGCTACGGGTATTCAATAGCCTGAAATTATCAAGAAACAATATTCAGTCTTTACAGGAATATCTGGATCATTCACGCAGTAAATTGGCTGATTATGAAACACAAGTTGATGAATTAAATTATGAAATGACCCAGCTACGGATGCAACTGGGAAGTGCCAGAACTGAACTGAATAAATATAAACAATATCAGGATATCTGTGACATCGAACAATACATTATTAACCGCAGCTTGCAGGCCGAAAATTTCGTAGAAGTAACCAAGCTTGATGCTTCCATCATGCTGGATGATCTCAAAGCCTATATCGCTCAGGTCAAAGCATATTTACAGAATTTACAGACTCAGGCCGAAGCTGATATTGAGCGACAGGCCCGAAAAGCTTTACAGGCTTATTATCAACAGGCCAAAGAACAGCAGCGACTGCAAGAAGTAGTTGAAGCTCTCGAGCATAAGATCAAGGGCTATCAACATGGTTTTGATCTGCCGGTCACGCAGCTTCTGGATCAGCTCATTAGTGGCTACAACGATACTGATGCAGCTCGGCATTTACTGACTATCAGAACACAGATTGAACAGGCCAAAGAACAGCAGCAGGTGGTCAGCTGTAACTATGTTGATGAAGACCGTCGAAAGAGCACCATTGCGATTTTGAGTCTGGCATTTAATAGCAGGGCAGAATTCTATTTGTCCCAGTTAAATACTCATAATCTGGGTGAAACGCTGCAAGCCCTGAAAGATGATTATCGCCTGATGAACTATAAAGGACAAAGCTTGAGCCAGGCCATGATTCAGGAGTCTTATCTAAACTTACGTCTGGAAGAGCTTAAATTCGCCGCCATTTTACTCGAGCTTCGACAGAATCAAGTGTCTGAGCCATCTGCAGTGATCGCTTCCTAACTACAATTAAAAAATCCAGATCAACCGATGAAATTTTTTAATCTGCAGATTGATATGCAGGTATTTTTAATTAGATGAAAATGCAGCTTTTTTTTTCAAATTCTTAAATTTATATTGATAAAATTCAGTTGGTTATTTAGAGAAATTCAATTTTTTTTCATATTCTGTACTCGATAATTCAAATAAAATAAGTTAAGCTGAATCGAATAATAAAACATCATAATAAGGATATCTCTATGGCACGCGATTATGACAAATTCCCTGACGATGAAAATGGTCATGTACTGTGGCAAATGTATCAGGATGGTGATGATCTGCAGGACGACCATGAAATAGAATTCTCGATAGCCTTTAATAGTGAAGAGCAGGCTGACCGCTGTGCATTGCATTTACTCAAAGAAGAACAAAAGATAAGCCTATATCAGGATGAGGAGAGCGATACGCTGGAATGGACAATTACCATTCATGTCTATATGCAACCTACCTATGAAAATATTGTCGATCTGGAACAATGGTTTACCAGAATTGCTGCTGAATTTCAGGGTGAATATGATGGCTGGGGCTGTATGGCCTATGTTTACGATGATGAAGATGACCCGGAAGAAGGTGAAAGCAAACTGCGTAGCAGCTAATCAAAATTTCCTTATTCAAGCCCGGTTAAGCCGGGTTTTTTTATGGCCTGCGGTATCGGTCGGTTCAACTGTAGTTTTTTGTTATACATCCTATAAAATGGATAGATAACAATTATATTTAGGCCGTACAGTATGTTGGGCAGTTATTTAAATACTGAGGCCGACGAGATGGGGAGGATCCGTTCGAATAATAA
>NZ_DFDO01000057.1:0-10252 GCF_002367915.1 Acinetobacter sp. UBA3025 | reverse complement strand
TCTTTTACTTTTCTTATCATTGGCATGATGTGCCTAATTTTTCTTTTTATAGAGTCTTCACTCTACTTCCCTGTAACTAGAAAGATACCTTCTTTTTCAAAAAAATACAGTCTTTTTTTATTTTTTTAGATAGATGTTGCGGTCATAAAAAAAGCGCGTGTAAACACGCGCTTTTTTAAGGTAAGAATTAGTGACCAGAAATGGTAATAATTGCACCTTTTGCATATTGACCAGTTGCCGGGCTAAAGTAAGTTTGTAGACCTTGGATTTCCATATCACCAATTGATGCTGCATTTTGGCTACCTAGGTGAATACCTTTCACATAGTTATCATGTGCACCACTTGTACTCGTAATACGAATGAAACCATCGTTTGCACTTGATTCGCCAAATACACTGATGCTTTGGTTCAATGTCAAATCTTTAGAGTTAGCATCTGTCAACTTAATGCTTTCAATGAAGATTTCGCCTGGGCCTGAGGTGGTTACACCTGCAGCAACTTGTCCACCAGTCGTTGAATTATCAAGAATACCCAAATCTGTAATTGTTAAGCCGCCAATCATTGTTGCATTCAACTTAATCATTGCACCCTGTGGAGCAGCACCTAATTGAATATTGGCAGACATTGGACCTGTTTTAAGTGATAGGCCAGATAAAATCGCATTTTCCTTACCAGCACCACCACGGCGAATACTAGTAGCTGAAGCTAAACCACTTTCATAATCTGTAAGAGATGAAGCTGATCCCACAACCCCAATTTCACCGATGTTAATATCTAAACCAGATACTTTAGCGGCAATGTTGATGAACGGGTTACCAGCACCAGCATCTGAGTCAATGGTTAAATCTGCAAGGTTACGTGAAGCTAGTAAATACGCACCATTGTTATCGTAGTTTGCACCAATCACGATACCATTAGCTGTTGTTTTACCTTTACCATTCGCTTTGATATAGATCGCACCTGCTTCACCAGTACCCCCCACAATACCCTTAGCAGCCGTTCCAGGGCGAACAATATTTCCTTCGCCATCATAAATTGCAATAACGCCCGCTGTTGCAGTAGAGTCCTCAGCTAAACCATCATTATCATGGATAAATAGTTTTTCAATTTCAATTTTTGAAATACCGATACCGATTTTCAAACCGTCCTGACCTGTAGTCGCGCTTAGAGATGCATCGTCCAGTGATTGCATCGCCATCGCATTTGCACTAAAAGCAACTGAAGCAGCTAAAGCCAATTTTGTGAATTTTTTCATTGTTTACTCTCCCAAGAGTACTATTTTTTTTGGTTGTGAATCACTCAGTGCTGACGTTGTGTTTTTTATTTTCTGACAACGCAAAGCATCTTTCCTTGAGTAATTTTGCTCGCCCACTTAAATTAACGTCGAGTCATATTTTGATCAACTGTTGTTGGTCGCAATATTGAGCTTACCGACAAACGGTATTTGATGATTTAGAAATATTTTTTCCCATTCTTGATATAAAATACCGGTTCATATCGGAATATGCGCTACTGAATGAACGAAGCTCCTTACCATTGTCCTTTAAGTTTTGCATCTCTTCAGCTTAAAGATCTATTGCATGCATTAAGCCCCTTAGATCACCTGATATATTTAAATAATAATGGGCAGCCTTTTATTGCCTGCTGTGCACAGAAATATTTTATGGTGCAGGATGGACAAACTCAGTCATTTAAGAGAGTGGATATCGAGCAATATCAGGCTGATATAGCTGAACTCAGCTTAGAGCTTGATCAAACTCCAGATATTAAAGCGAATGAATTTTCTGGAGGTTATGTTGGGTTTATTGGCTATGATTACGCTGCTCAACAGCACACCCAATACCCAGAGCGAGCTCAACCTAGCCTATTTATCGGGCAGTTTGATTCTTATATTAAGTTTGAAGCTGAACAATGGGTATTCTATAGTCATGATCCGCAAGCAGAAGATATTTTCAATCATCTTCAAAATCTATTAAATCAAGCCTCTATACCATCACAATTTCAATTAAAAACCCTTTGCAGCCCACGTTGGGACAAATCTCGCTATGCACAGGCATTTCAGGATATTCAGGATTATATTCTAGCCGGTGATTGTTACCAGATTAACTTAACCCAAGAATTTACAGCACTGGCTGAAGGTTCATTATTAGAAACTGCACATGCTTTCTGGACATTAACCAATGCGCCATATGCGGGCTATCTTCGTATAGGTGATTTTGAATTATTGAGCTGTTCACCTGAACTGTTTATTGATTTTGAAGCACATCGAAAAATTGTCACCAAACCGATTAAAGGTACCATGCCACGTTTTGCCGATCCGGTGCTTGATGAGCAATCCAAACAACGATTAAAAGACTCAAAGAAGGATCAGGCTGAAAATGTCATGATTGTAGATTTACTACGCAATGACCTCAGTGTTTATGCAGAAACAGGTTCAGTCAATACACCTAAACTATTCAATATTGAATCATTTAATCAGGTACATCATATGGTTAGCGAAGTCGAAGCGACCTTAAAAGAAGGTGTGCATCCTTTTGATGTATTGCTGTCTGCACTTCCAGGTGGATCAATTACCGGTGCACCAAAGATTCGCGCCATGCAAATTATTGAAGAGTTAGAAGGTGCTCCACGTGGAGCGTATTGTGGTTCATTAGGTTATTTTAATTTTGATGGAACAGGAAGCTGGAATATTCTGATTCGCTCGATTCAGAAATATCAAGATGAGGTTTCACTTTGGGCCGGTGGCGGAATTACGATTTCTTCGGATTATGATGCGGAATACCAGGAATGTTTTGATAAAGTCGAGGCCATGCTGGATTTACTCAATACTTGGTATAAACCCGAATAAATAAAAAAGCGACTCCATAGAGTCTTGAATCTCCCCTACCCCCTCTTTAACAAAGAGGGGGATTCTCTCTCTTTAAAAAGAAAAAGGTTCCCTCCTTTATCAAAGGAGGGTTAGGGTGGATTTAATTAAGCTAAAATATCATTTTTCAACGTGTCTACTAAACGCTGATTTTGCTCATCTGTACCAATGGTAATACGTAAAAATTGATTGATACGAGGTTTATTAAAGTAACGTACGATAATGCCGCGTTCCCGTAATTCAGCTGCTAACTCACCTGCATCTTTTGATGGTAGTGAAGCAAAAATAAAGTTCGCACTTGATGGCAAGACTTTGAAACCGAGCTCATTCAACTGATTAACCAGTTTTTCACGACTGGCAATCACTTTAGCATTTTGTGCTTCAAAGTATTCCTGATCTTCGAATGAAGCCACTGCAGCCGCAATCGCAAAACGATCCATTGGATAAGAGTTAAAGCTGTTTTTTACCGCTTCAAGCGCCGCAATCAGATGAGGTTGAGCAATCGCGAAACCAACACGTAGGCCTGCTAAAGAGCGGGATTTTGAAGTCGTCTGACAGACTACTAGATTCTCGTATTTATCAATCAAACTCACTGCTGATTCAGCACCAAAATCTACATAGGCTTCATCAATGACGACTACTGAATCTGGATTCGCCTGCAGAATTTCTTCAATGGCAGACAAACTAAGCGCAATACTGGTTGGCGCATTCGGATTGGTGATGATAATGCCGCCATTTGGCTGTTTATAATCATCTACCACAATTTCAAAATTTTCATTCAGTGGCAAGATTTTGGTTTTGACACCAAAGAACTGGCTATAAACCGGATAGAAACTATAGGTAATATCTGGATAAAGCAGTGGCTGTTCCTGAATAAAAAAGGCTTTAAAGATATGTGCTAGAACTTCATCAGAACCGTTACCGACAAAGACATTTTCAGCAGCCACATTTTGTTGTTTAGCTATGGCATGTTTCAATTCAGATGCATCGGGATCTGGATAAAGGCGTAAAACATCTGCGTCATTGGCTAAAACTTTTTGCACCGCTTCCACGACTTTCGGTGATGGCGGATACGGATTTTCATTGGTATTTAATTTTAAAAGGTTTTGAATTTTGGGCTGTTCGCCTGGAACGTAAGGCTCTAACTCACGGACTTCAGGGCTCCAAAAACGCATTTGCTCTATGGTGATATTCGACATTTTCTATTCTCAAATTCCCTCTCCTTTTAGGAGAAGGTTAGGGAGAGGTTAAATAATTCCCCTTACCTAACCTCTCACAAAGGGAGAGAAATATCTTTTATTCAATATAAGTATTTAATTACTGATAGCGATAACGTGCTGAGCGTGCATGCGCATCCAGATTTTCCTGCTGTGCCAGAACATCTGCAGTTTTCGCAAGGGTTTTCACACCGTCTTCAGAACACATAATCAGGCTTGAACGTTTCTGGAAATCATAGACACCCAGTGGTGATGAGAAACGTGCTGTACCCGATGTTGGTAATACATGGTTCGGACCTGCACAATAGTCACCAATCGCTTCAGGCGTATAACGTCCCATGAAGATCGCACCGGCATGGCGAATCTCTTCAGCCATTTCTTGAGCTTCATCCAGACACAGCATTAAATGTTCAGGTGCTACTTGGTTAATCAGCTCAATACCTTCAGCACGATCTTTCACAAGCACTAATGCACCACGATTGGCAATTGAAGTGCGGGCAATTTCTGCTTTTGGTAGAGCTAGCAAATGCTCTTCAATTGCTTGTTCTACTTCACTTAATAGCTGTTCATCAGGCGTAATAAATACAGCTTGAGCCACCGTGTCATGTTCAGCTTGAGATAACAAATCCATTGCTAACCATTTGGCATTGTTCTGCCCTTCTGCATAAACCAGAATTTCTGAAGGACCAGCAATCATGTCGATACCGACCTGACCAAATACTGCACGTTTTGCCGCAGCCACAAAACGGTTACCTGGACCAGTGATTTTATCGACACGTGGAATGGTTTCTGTACCATAGGCCAATGCAGCAACCGCTTGTGCGCCACCAATGGTAAATACACGGTGTACGCCAGCCAGATAGGCAGCAGCCAAGACCAATGGATTCAGTTCACCATTTGGAGCAGGCACCACCATAACAATTTCACCTACACCTGCCACATGTGCAGGAACAGCATTCATTAACACTGAAGATGGATATGAAGCCAAGCCCCCTGGAACATAGATCCCTACGCGATCCAATGGCGTCACTTTCTGACCTAAGGTATTACCTAGAGCATCGACATACGTCCAACCATCCTGTTTTTGTGCCTGATGGAATTCGCGAATACGGTTTGCAGCCAATTCTAAGGCTTCACGCACTTCAGTCGTTAAGCCTTCGAAAGCTGCTTTAAGTTGCTCTTGAGTCAGTTCCAAATCTGAAAATTGATGCGCTGGATGTCGATCGAACTGCTGAGTCAATTTAAGAACATGAGCATCACCATGCTGACGTACGTCAGCAATAATTTGGTCTACAGTTTTTAAAAGTTCAGGATCATTCACGGTTTCAAAAGCCAACAAGTCAGCAAACGCTTGCTTGAAGTTTTGATCTTGTGTCGATAAACGTCGCATCAATTTACCCATAAGGTTTGAATTCGAAGGCTTTAGTTTACCTGTTTTCAAAGACTTTGTCGGTAGCTAGAACAGACTTGTGCTATGAGTTTTATTGGAAATAGCTTTTGATAAAATTGATGAAAGCATTGAGCTTCTTATATTTATAATCAGCAATAAAAAACCGCCCAAAGTGGGCGGTCTTTGATCAAGCTTAAATTTAAGCTTTTTTCGCCTGTTCGCGTGCTTCCACTGCTTGCTCAAGCTGGGCAAGAATTGGATTCAGCAATGCTTGCTTACGTTTAAAGCTGGCTTTGTTCACAATCAGACGTGAAGAGACTTTGCAGATTTCTTCAAGTGGCTCAAGACCATTGGCACGCAGTGTATTGCCTGTATCGACCACGTCAACAATGTAATCACCTAAACCCACCAATGGTGCAAGTTCCATTGAACCATAAAGCTTGATCACATCAACCTGTTCACCGAGGCTCGCGTAGTATTGACGGGTCAGATTCACGTATTTAGTCGCAATTTTTAAACGGCCTTTCGGACGCTCCATGCCGACTTTACCTGCTGTCATCAATTTGCAGTTGGCAATTTTAAGATCTAATGGTTCATAGACATTTTGCGCGCCATGTTCCATCAACACATCTTTACCTGCTACACCGATATCTGCCGCACCATTCTCAACATAAGTCGGCACATCAGAGGCACGTAAAATCAGGATACGCACCTGTTTATGCGTGGTTGGAAAAATCAGCTTTCGTGATTTATCCGGATCTTCCAGCAGATTAATCCCTGCCGTTTCAAGCAGAGGTAAAGTTTCTTTTAAGATACGGCCCTTGCTTAATGCTAACGTTAAACCATGATCAAAATTGCCCATTACGTCAAAGTTTGGATCATCGTTTCTCATATCACTCATTAACTTACTCGCTTAATTTGGGCACCTAAACCTTGTAACTTTGCTTCGACATCTTCATAACCGCGGTCAATATGATAAATACGGTCAATCAATGTTTCCCCTTCGGCTGCAAGTGCTGCAAGAACTAAAGAGAATGAAGCACGTAAATCTGTTGCCATCACAGGCGCTGCAGAAAGTTTTTCTACACCTGTTACGACAGCATCATTACCTTCGACCTGAATATTGGCTCCCATACGAGCCAATTCAGGAACATGCATAAAACGGTTTTCAAAAATCGTTTCAGAAATTGTGGCAAATCCACGGCCAATGGCATTGACTGCCATTAACTGAGCTTGCATATCTGTTGGGAAATCTGGATGTGGCAAGGTACGGAAGCTCACTGCTTTCGGACGTTTACCCATCATATCCAGTTCAATCCAGTCATCACCACGAGTGACTTCCGCACCCATTTCCTCAAACTTATCCAGTACAGCTTCCATTAAAGCCGGATCTGTATGCGTGGTTTTAACACGTCCACCAGTAATAGCTGCAGCAGCCAGATAAGAACCAGTTTCAATACGGTCGGCCACTACTGCATATTCACAGCCATGCAGGCTTTCTACACCGGTAACCACTAGAGTATCGGTATCCAGACCGTCAATTTTCGCACCCATCTTAATCAGCATTTGAGCAAGATCAGTAATTTCAGGTTCGCGCGCCGCATTACGAATCGTGGTCACACCGTCCGCCAATACTGCAGCCATCAGAATATTTTCAGTACCACCCACAGTCACCATATCAAAGACAACTTCACCGCCTTTCAGACGACCATCGACTTTAGCATGGACATAGCCGGCCTCAACCTCAATCTCGGCACCTAAAGCTTCTAGTGCTTTCAAATGCTGATCGACTGGACGAGAACCAATCGCACATCCACCTGGCAGGGATACTTTTGCACTACCGTAGCGCGCCAATAGAGGACCAAGCACCAAAATAGAAGCACGCATGGTTTTTACGAGTTCATAAGGTGCAAACTGGTTATCCAAAGTAGAGGTATCTGCAATAACTGTATCGCCTTCATAACTAATCGTGATCCCAAGACCTGCGATCAGCTTTACCAAGGTATTTACATCTTTTAGATTTGGAACATTTTTAAGTGTGATTGGCGTGTCAGCAAGAATCATTGCTGCTAATAATGGAAGCGCTGCATTTTTTGCACCAGAAATACGCACTTCACCGTCGAGCTTAATACCGCCCTGAATTAAGAATTTATCCATTAATTGATTAAGCTCCAAATAAGCTTGCTTTACGCCATTCTTCTTTGGTCAATGCACGAATGGTCACAGCATGCACTGCACCACTGGCAATATGGGAATTGAGAGGAGCATAAACAGCTTGTTGACGTGCAACCGGACGTTTACCTTCAAACTGATCATCCACAATACGGAGATCGAATTTTCCGCCCTGACCACTCACAGCAACATCCGCCTCAGGAAAAGCGGCTTTTAAAATTTCAGCGAGCTGTTCATTATTCATCACAAGACCTCTTATAGGACTAAGGGTGTAAAACGAGTCATTTTACTATAAATGTAAAAAATAATTCATTAGTCACATACATTATATATATAAAAAAAGAGGCTTTTAAAAACCTCTTTTTCCCCATTTGGTCGCTTAAATGGCTAAACTCTGATGATTCAGCTGCATTTCGCGATATCGGTCAATCTGTTTTTTTAATTTTTCCGTCAAAATTTTAATTGAGGTATACATGTCATCAGCATTAGCATGGGCAAAAAATTCAATACCCGGTAAACGGACAATCGCTTCTGCGATATGGTTACTACTGCCTCTTTTTGAGCGCTTATCAATCTGATGGTCTTTGGAAAGCTTAACCTGCATGCTGTTGACCTGATCCAGATGTTTGGTCATCTGTGAAAATTTCGTTTTTATAGTTTCTTCAATCGCTGGCGTAATTGATAAATGATGTCCACGAATTGTTATTTGCATAGTTCTATCCCTCACCTTCGTTAGGATCAGAAGAGTCACAGTTAAAAATGAAAAGAATACAATAACTTGCTCAAGCAAAATCGTGATTTAAAGCATTTATTCAGATCATTTTCACCATTCCTCAAAAGAAAAAAAGATTCATTACGATGTCATAATGAATCTCTAGAATAATCAAATTTCAAAAACTAGATCAAGACTTTTCGCTCAGAAGATGAAGGAATATGTAACGATTCACGATATTTCGCGACCGTACGTCGTGCCACATCAATCCCCTCTTCTTTCAAAAGATTGGCAATTGCATTGTCAGATAAAGGCTTACGTGCATTTTCTTCTGCAATCATTTTCTTAATTTTGGCACGGATTGCAGTAGATGAAGCCTCTCCCCCAGAAGTCGTTCCTACATGACTCGAGAAGAAGTATTTCAGTTCAAATAAACCACGAGGAGTTAGCATATATTTGTTAGTCGTTACACGGGATACCGTTGATTCATGTAATTCAACTTCTTCAGCAATATCACGTAAAACCAGAGGCTTCATACCTTCAGGACCAATCTCTAAAAAGCTTTTCTGATGTTCAACAATACAGGTCGCTACTTTCAATAAAGTTTTATGTCGTTCATCAATACTTTTAATAAAGTTTTTCGCTTCCAGCATCTGATTACGAAGATATTGATTATCTTCGCTCTGATCAGCACGACGAATCATATTGGTATAAAAAGAATTTAGTCTCAACTTAGGCATCACATCAGGGTTTAACGTCACCTGCCAGCAGTCATTCTTTTTCATTACCACGACATCGGGGATCTGATAATCAGATTCCTTACTTTCAAACTCCAGTCCCGGATATGGTTTAAGAGTTTTTAGCAAATCAACCGCACAGCGTAATTGTTCCTGATTTAAACCAGTTTGCTTAATGAGTTTTGGTAATTCATTGGTAATCAGCAGCTCATAATGTTGCAGCAATTTAACCGCATCATTACGACAAGGGGTATTAACTGGTAGGCTATCCAGCTGAATCAATAAACACTCAGCTAGATTTCTGGAACCTACTCCAATCGGATCAAGACGCTGAATATGCTTAAGAACAACGAGTACTTCATCCTCTTCGATTTCTTCCTCATAATCCATGGAAGATAAAAGATGTTGTACTGATGCAGTAATTTCGGAAATTTCTGCATCCAGAAAACCCTTTTCATCTAGAGAATCAATAATGCAGTATGCAATCAGCTGATCAATGCGAGAAAAGTGCAGCAGATTAACCTGCTCGAGCATATATTCTTGTAAGCTTTGCTGGCTTTGACGGTTGTCTTCGCGCTCTTCAAACTCTGCTGCACCTAGACTTGTCGGTTGATGGGTATAGACATCATCCCAGTCGGTATCTACAGGGAGATCGTCCGGAAGATGGTCTGCATTGAGCTCATTGGTTAAATCCTTTTGACTCGCATCAACAGTAGAAAGACTTTCAACACTGATTTGCTCTTCAACTTTTTCTAACAAAGGATTACTATCAAGTTGTAGCTGGATTTCTTGCTCTAGTTCCAGACTGGATAATTGTAATAAGCGGATTGCTTGTTGTAACTGTGGAGTTAATGACAGCGAGTTGGCAATTCGTAATCCCACTGATAATTTCATATGACCCCCTAATAAAAATCTCGTTTTATAAGCAATTTTCATGCCGCTTTAACTTTTATAACATAGTTTGATAAAAAAACACACAAAACCATAATGATTTCATGAACTGTAACGTCATTTTTATATAATTTTTTAAGCATTATTAATCACTTATTTTTATTAAACAGTATTCAACTGATTTGTAAATTAATATAATTTGGCTTAATTTTCTTAAATTCTATGCATAAAAAAAAGCCCCCTGCATGAGCAGAGGGCTTTTGGAAT
>NZ_DFDO01000227.1:0-9071 GCF_002367915.1 Acinetobacter sp. UBA3025 | reverse complement strand
TATTTTAAAAACTATAATGACTATTATGGGCATTTAAAAGGAGATGAAATTTTACAGAATCTGGTCAAGGTCATTCAGACGGTACTTCCCGAATCCGCTTATTTAGCCCGTTATGGCGGAGAAGAATTTGCGATTCTACTCACTGATGTACCTGTTCAGGCAGCCTTACAGTCTCTGGAGAAAGTTTTAATCAAGATCCGAGAACAGCAATTTGAACATTTAAATCGGACAGATGATAAATCCTATGTCACGGTCAGTATGGGTGTTTCCTGGATGGATCAAACACATCCCTATCCAGATATTCATGCACTGATGAAAGCGGCAGATGTGCAGTTATATGCGGCTAAGCAGGCAGGGCGAGATCAACTTAAAATGACATAAAAAGTTTTAATTTTAAAAAGCGTATTTATATAAATGATAATTTTCTTCATTTTCTGATGAAGGGTTCGGTGAGAAAAATCCATTTTTTTGATAATAACTTAAAGCGGTTTGAGTCGATTGGACTTTAATTTTATGAATATTTTTACGCACTAAGGATTTGTGCATCTGATCAAAAAGCTGAGTGCCAAAGCCGAGTCGCTGAAAACGTGCAGCCACATAGTGCATCAGGATTTCTCCTGTGTCACTGACCAGCAAAAAGCCGACAATCAGATCATTTAAAATATATACCCGACAATCGTTATAAAGCATTTCCACAATCAACTGGGCATGATTAAACTGTTCCAGCCAGCGCTGGATCACGCTGTCTTCACGTTGATGATCCAAAATACAGGATTGAATACTGTCGTGGATGACCTGAATTATTTGAGGTATATCTCGAATCTTCCCTTCACGAATCATAATTTTATTCATTTACTCGACCATAAAGAGGGACCTTTTATTTGAAGGAAAATGCTCAAAAAAACAAATACCAATCATGTAGCTTTTTGAGTGCATTTGCTAAAAAATCCAGAGTTGATGATCGATTCTGTAGTGATTTGTCTGATTTATTTATCCTGATCAATATTGGCTTTCTGAATTCATTCTAATTTTTAACAAGATTTTAGATCCTTATTTCAAATTGAATACTGGGAAATAAGGCTCAACCGAAGAAAAAATCCAAGAAGATCTAAAAAAAATCCTCATGTTTGCTGTACAAAAAATAGACTTGTGTTAAGTTGAAAGAAGATCGCCAAATCAAGAGTTGGCAGACCGTGATAAAAATAAAATTAACCACACGAGATGATCAATGATTCTTAAATTCCTGATTTTTTCATGTCTAGCCCTCATACTTTATGCGATGTGGTTTATCGGCATGAAAATCTATAAAACCCAACGGTATGTAAAGAGTAAACGTGTCGAAAAAGAGGATCCGATTTCCAGCAGGACTGAAGAGAGTCAACCTGAGTCTCAGGAAACATTGCATGTGGTCGATGCCTATGAGCTGGAACTGTTTGATGACGTGGCGCAATTATTTTTCCAGCATCAGGTTCAGATTCAGGATCGCAATGAAGCAGAGCAGTTACAGCAGGAATTGCTCCGTAAGATGCCGATGCATACCGGTACACAAATCCGTCAGATGGATTTAGGCGAATGGTCAATTTTCTGGAATTTTTATGACCAGTCACTGGAATATTATGTCGGCCGTTATGGGGTATTTTATGCCCATGTCGACCGTTTCGGCGAGGAACACCGTCAGGAAATCAGAACCGATATTCAACAGGCACGTTATGCTTAAGCAGCTAAATGCTTAAATGCTCTAGAAACTAAAATCAAGCTGCATATTTGAGTTGATGTAATTCGCTGAACTTGTTGAGCACTTCATCCCAGAGCTGTTCTGCGCCCTGACGGAAATAGCCCATATGTCCCATATGCTTGATTCCATAATCAGCTGCCTGAATATTGATATAATGCAACGGAGCCTGACGATAATGTTGCATAAAAGCCTGTCTGGATTCAGGTAAGGCCCAGGCATCATCAAGCGCGGCTACGGCATAAATAGGCGTTTTTACCGCGGCATAATGGGTATGCAGGTCTTTCAGTTCAGGATCGGCAAAGAAATAGGTCGGATTTTTACACCATTTTCGCCACTGACGATAAACATCACGCGGCAAGTCGGCGCCCATATTCAGTTTGCTCCATGGCAAATAGCCTGCCACCGCTACCATCGGTGGGAAAACAATATTCCAGATTACCTGAACCTTGATTCTTTCAGTTAAAGGCATATAACCATGCCAGCCAGCACCAGTGCCAAAGCAGTACATTGCTTCAATGCGATCATGATATTTGCTTAATCCCAAGGCCTGTCCGCCATAGGAATGACCAATCATATAGATGTCCAGACCGGTTTGGCTGAGATAATCAATCGCAGCGCTGAGATCATATTGTCCCCAGTCCAGATAGGACATCTTAAAATTCTTTAACCGTTTAGGCGCAGAATTAGCCACCCCACGATAATCAAAAGTCAGTACCTGAAAACCTGCATGTGCTGCATAATCGGCAAAGCGCCGGTAAAAAGCTTGGGGAACACCTGTCGCACAGGCGATGACAATATTGGCTTTGGCATATTCACTGCGGTAAAGCTTGCCGGTTAAGGTATAGCCATCTTCTGCCAGAAACTGCACGGTTTCAACCTGAACTTTTCCTTGTTGCATACTGGATATCCTTATACGTGGATTGAATCAGGGGAGGTGAATCTATATTATTTTTAATCTGATCTAAGCCAAGATGTCAAAACTCACGAGTCGTAAATGACATCTATGCTTACCTATATGGCATGTAATCGCCTCATACAAAAGGAAGGGCTGCCTCATGCTGATTGATTTTCATCAGGCACAATTACAGAAATTTATGGCTTTAGCGACTCAGGTTGAAGCTGAACCGGAACACTATTTACAGTTTGATTCCGTTTCTGATTTTTATAAGGCCAGCTGGTTAAAGAAATTTCCTGCGGGTACGGTCTGGTATGCTTCCGGCCTAGATGATGGGGCAGAAGAATTTCATGCGGTCATTGAGTATCGTGAAGTTCAGCTTTTACTCAGCTGTGGACCCTGTATATCTGCAAAAATTGCCTGGAAACATTGACCTCAATGCCAATTTTTCTCAATAAAAAAATAATGACAGCCGATGTAAAATTGACTTAAATAGCTTATCTTCTCTGTCAGATGATTCATTTGACTTAATTTGAGTCCATAACCCCTAATAAAAATAAGGAAAATAGATATGGCCCACCAGTTTACCGTAAATGCAATTATTCGCGGTGTTTCGATTGATGAGTTTAAACGTCTGGCAAATGACATCAGTTTGCATGAAGCGGTTTGTCATCGGATCCCTGCTCAAAATATGGAAATTCTGGTTTCAGAAAAGCAGGGACACCTGTATACCCTGAAACGTGCCTACAATCTGGATGTCAAAATCCCAGATATTGCCAAAAAACTGCTAAAAGATGCATTTCGCTTGCAACGTACCGATGTCAGCAATTTAGAAGAAATGACTTCTGTTGTGGAACTAGGTGCCAATCTGCCAATTGAAGCCAAATGTCAGCGTGCCGTTACAGGTGATGAACAGCAGATCCAGTTCCAGTTAAACTGGACGGTGAATGTGAAAGTGCCTTTGGTCGGTGGCATGCTAGAAAAACATGCCGAAGGTGAAATCCGTAAGTTCAGTGAAATCGAGATCAGCATCGTGGAAGATGAGCTACGCAAGAATCTGACAGCTTAAGCTCGTATTTTTACGCTTAGAAAAAGAGCCTTTGAGTCAGGCTCTTTTTTATTTTAGGCTGTTTTTTCAAATTTGCTGCGGTAAAGCAGGGCAGTGAATAGGGTCACTAGACACACAGTCCAGATATAGTACAGGGCACCAATATTGCTATATAGGCTCAACCATTGTACCAGTGGCAAGGTGATTCCACCTGCAATCGCATAGGCCAGATTATAGGAAAATGAAATTCCGCTGAAACGGATTTGTGCCGGGAACATTTTCACCATGCTATAGGACACCATGCCCACGGTTCCTGAGCTCAGGCCTAGGAGCATATACAGCATGAATACGGTAGATGCTTCAACATGACCCAGACTGTGATAAAAAATCCCAGCCATTGCCGCGACAAAAATAGAGCCAAGCAAAATCACTTTACCTGCACCGAAACGGTCAGCCAGTACACCCGCAATAATGCAACCGAGCATTTGCATCAGGATCGCAGCACTTTGCATTTTGAATGCATCAGCACGTTCGAAGCCAAAACTGGCCACCAGCAGATTCGGCATCGCCAGAATCAAGACCACCACACAGCCGGTCAGGAACCAGGTAAATAACATCCCGATGCCTACAGCAGTTTTGTGGCTTAATAGTACCTGTTTGACTGGTAATTCTTTCGCCAGTTCTTTTTTCGCCTGCATGGCTTTAAAGACTGGAGTTTCTTTCAAATAACTGCGCAGGTACAGTGCCACAAAACCGAAAATCCCACCCAGAATGAAAGGAACGCGCCAAGCCCAGTCTTTGATTTCCGCTTCAGTGAACTGAAGTGAAATAAATAGCGACATTAGGGCACCAAGTAGAATCCCGAGCGATAGGCCGGCAGTCAGCAAACCATTGGCAATCCCAATTCGGCGTTCTGGCACATGCTCTGACACAAAGGTCCAGGCAGCCGGAATTTCACCGCCAATCGCAATACCTTGAATAACACGCATCAATAGCAGCAGTAATGGTGCAGCATAACCAATACTTTCAAAGGTTGGCATGATCCCGATCATGAGGGTCGGTAGCGCCATCAGCAAGATGGATAGACTGAATAGACGTTTACGACCGATCAGATCCCCAAAATGTGCCATCACCACACCACCGAGTGGGCGGAAGAAATAGCCTGCAGCAAAGATGCCATAGGTATTCAGCATGGCCCAAAATGGACTCAGGGTACTTGGAAAGAACAGTTCGGAAATTAGTTTGGCGTAGAACACATAAATGACAAAATCATAGAATTCCAGTGCGCCACCTAGGGACGATAGTCCGAGGGTGCGTTTATCAGCACGGCTCAGATAGGGTTGTGCATTCATGTGGTCGTTCCATTATTTAATATCCATGACTTGAATGCTGATTTTAAAGAAGGGTTATTTTCTTGAATAATCAATCTTTCTTTGTTTAATCTAAACTAAAAGTTATTAAAATTTGAACGAACGAAATTATTTGGAATATTTTGATTAATTATTTTCCTTTCAGGTGAAGTTTTTAAGGCAAAAATAAGCTGGATTTCGACATATTACTTAAAACCCAGCTTATCTTTTTTAGACGTATTTATTCATTTTAGTATGATGTTCATTCTGTAATTTTCTCTCTAAGATAGAGTTGGATGAAAAATTGCAGGATAACGTGATGACAAATACCTTGGCGGTGGCGCAGCAAGGCGAGACCATTTTGACCTTAATTGCCAGTCCGGTCACACAGGCTGAATTTGACAGTGACTGGTTGCGGCAATTTAACAGCGCCTTGATGGAGACCATGCAACAACGTCAGGGCGTGGGCATTGCAGCGCCCCAAGTTTATGTGTCTAAACGCATTATTATTGTCGCATCACGGCCCAATTTACGTTATCCGGATGCGCCGTATATGGAAGCCGTGACCATGATCAATCCGGAGATTATCAGTACTTCAGCTACACAAGTATTGGGTGAGGAAGGCTGTTTAAGTGTGCCCGAGCAAAGAGGGAGGGTAGTTCGAGCAGAAGAGATTCAGGTACGTTATTTTACGTTAGAGGGAAATGAAATGGTTCAAGTGTTCAAAGGCTTTCCGGCACGAATTGTACAGCACGAAATTGACCACCTGAATGGAATTCTATTTGTAGAGAAGCTTGCAGAAGCATAATTACTTGGTCTGAATTGCAGTGCCATAAGCAAAGGCTTCAACCATACCGCCTTGCATGCCAAGTTCAGTCGTACTGAGGCGGATTCCCATAATCTGGTCAGCGCCCATTTTTTCTGCTTCCAGTTTTAACCGTACTATAGCTTCACGTCGTGCCCGTTCAACGACACTCTCATAACTGGTCAAACGACCACCTAACATGTTTTGCACATTAGCAATCGCATATTTAAAGTAATCATGTGAAATGACCACATTGCTGCTGATCATATGACCGGGGAATGTAGATTCGTTAAAACGGCTATTATTGACCCGGATATAAGCTAAACGCTGTTCCTGCTCATCCAGATATTGCAGATGCTTGCGCTCGTTATAGCGACCAAAACCGAAACCCACGCTGAACAGAATGGCAAAAATGACAATCTGTATAATCAATCCGTCCATGCATTAGTTCGCCTGTGGAAATGGATCAGGCAGTTTAGGCATGACTGGATCAGCGATAACTGGATCAGCGATGACTGCTGTGCCATAAACAAACAGTTCAGAAGCACCTTGGGCAATATTTGAGGTAGAAAAACGAATACCCACAATCGCATTGGCACCCATACTGCGAGCTTTTTCAATCATCCGGTTCATGGCTTCCTGACGGGATTCTTCCAGTAATTCGGTATAAGCGGTCAACTCGCCGCCGACAATATTTTTCAGGCCGGCCAGCAAATCACGTCCAACATGCTTACTGCGCACAGTACTGCCATAGACCACATCGATTTGCTGGCGAATGGTATGTCCCGGTACAGATTCCAGATTGCTTAGTAACATTCATATCCCTAAATTAGAAAAAATACTTTGATTATTATTACACTTAAAATAGATAGTTTAGTCATTATAAATTTCTTCAGATGACTCAGGCAGCTGGGGTAAATACTTTGTTTGGATCACCCCTTGAGCTGACCAATAGGGAAGTTCAAGTTCAGTAATACCTTCTGCATAAGAAGCCAATTCATACAATGGATAGACAAATACAATTCCATTGGCATTGAAATAGAAATTATCACTTACTTCAAATGCATTTTGCTCAATATGATGTTGTTCAAGCCACTCACGATTATGTTCGTAAAGTTCAGTTTTGAGTTTTTCTTTGCTTGCAGGTGCCAAAATATCATTCAGGCTTAAACGCTGCTTGGTATTGAGATCAAAAATAACGTAGTCACTATGATGCATACCATGTGCAGCGCCTGCTGGGTAATATTCGGAAAAGTATGTAAAGTTTGCGATATTGTAATGCTGACCGATATAACGTACAGCAGTGGTACTGTAGTTGGTTGATGGCATTTCAGGATCAAGAGTGACCTCTACAGCAGGTGATTTGTCGAAAGCTTCAGCATGGTCTTTTTGTAAACGCTCCAAAAAATATTGGTTTAACCAATTTACATTCGTTTTCACTGTTTGCAGATGATATTTAGTGCAACTGGCAAACTCATCCTCACTGGCTGGATGGCATACTTCATTTTTACTGAGCTGTACACGTTCAGTTTTAGCCTTAATCAACGGTAAGCTTTCTTTTTCAGCGACGGTTTCCGCTGTTGGTTCAGGTTTTGAATCTACTGTATTTTTTTGTTGGCATGCGGTTAAGAAAATTGAACTTACCAAGGCAGATAACAATATTTTTTTCATCGATTTACATTTTATAAAGTGTTAAGTCTCATCCAATTGAGTATACAGATTTCTTGATTCAATAAAATATATCGGCTATTGGACCAACGTATAAAAAAAGCCCACCGAAGTGAGCTTTTCTGAAAAAGAGATTAAGCTTATTTTGCCTGTTCGGCACGACGCTGTTCGGTCACAGACGGGCGATACGGTACGGTGTCTGAAGTGTTAACTTTCAAACCACCACCAAGACTCTTGTACAGCTCAACCTGGCTGTTCAGATTCGCCTGTTCAAGTAATAACAAACCTTGTTCTGCTGCATATGAAGCACGTTGTGCATCCAGTACAGTCAGATAGCTGTCAATACCGGCACGGAAACGTGCTAGAGACAGGCGGTAAGTCGTGTTGGTCGCATCAACCAGACGGCGTTGAGCAGCAATACGGTCACCAATATTCTGACGTACCGCCAGGGCATCATTCACTTCACGGAATGCAGTTTGAATGGATTTTTCATAATCTGACAGCGCAATTTGCTGATCTGTTTCAGAAATACGAATATTGGCCTGACGTGTACCCCAATCGAAAATTGGAATATCCAGACTTGGGCCTACAGACCACGCAAAACTGCCAGATTTGAACAGATCACCCAGATCCGCAGATGCAAAACCTGCAGAACCCGTCAGGCTGATGGTTGGGTACAGACGTGCACGGGCAGCCCCAATATTGGCACCTGCCGCAGACAGACGGTATTCAGCTGCACGTACATCCGGACGGTTAATCAGCAGGTCACTTGGTAAGCCTGCACCTAGGGCCGCATTAGAGGTAATGCGGGTAACACGTTGTGCCGGTAACAGGTTGGCCGGTACGGGTTGACCTACAAGCAGATTTAACAGGTTTTGTGCCTGAGCCACCTGGGTGCGATAGTTGGCAACATCATTACGTGCAGTTTCAACAGAAATCTGTGCCTGACGTACTGGAAGTTCGCTATCGATCCCCACATCAAAACGTTTCTTGTTCAGGTTGTAGGATTCAAGCTGGGCTTTCAGCGTTTGCTCAGCCAGTGCCAGATTGGCATTGGCAAATGAGTAACTTAGCCATGCTTGGGCCACCTGACCAATCAGGGAAATCTGAGTCGCATCACGTGCACTTTGAGTCGCCAGATAAGTATCTAAAGCATTGTCACGCAAGCTACGCACACGACCCCAGAAATCTAGCTCAAATGCAGTTACGCCTAGACCGACATTATAAGTCGTCACAGCGCCACGGCTTTGCGGGTTGTTACTGCCAGTATCCTGACGTAACACGCTGCCGCTCGCACCAATGGTTGGCAGACGGTCATTTTCAGAAATCTGATAAGCCTGTTGGGCACGCTGAATGTTTAATGCGGCAGTACGCAAATCACGGTTATTGGTCAATGCCAAGTCCAGTACCTGTAACAGGCGCTGGTCAGCAAAGAATTCTTTATAACCCTGTTCTGCTACAGAAGTACCTGAAGCATTGGTATAACTGCTTGGGATATTTGCCTCTGCAACGGGCTCTGGCCCACGCATACTTTGACAGGCTGTCAAAGCAAGCGCGAGGGCAGAAACCGC
>NZ_DFDO01000046.1:0-7296 GCF_002367915.1 Acinetobacter sp. UBA3025 | reverse complement strand
TTTGGCAACAAAGAAGGCTTGTTTAAGGCCATTTGCGATTATCGTCGTATCAAGTTTTTTGAAGATATCAGTATTCCGATCGAGCTGATGGCTCTGGATTTTCGTAGTTATCTGGTACATACGCTGCTTAATTTTTATCATCAGATCATGCAACCGGAAAATTCAGCCTTTATGCGTCTGGTGCTGGAACAGAGTCAGCGTAATCCGGAACTCGCGCAGCATATTCATGAACGAGGCCCAGTACATGTACAAAGTGCGATTGCCACGGCTTTAGAACAAGCAGATGCGCAAGGTTTATTGCATTGCGAGAATCCGCAATATTCGGCCCAGTTATATTTTGGCATCTTGCGTAATCTGGAATGGCGGATTCTGATGGGAATTCCGGTACAGGAAGATGATCAGGAAATCGACAAATACATCAGTTATTGTGTGGATCGATTTTTAGACGGTCATCAAAAAGTCTAGTTTTTTTGCATTTTTCATTGCTTATAGTATATTAGCCGATTCCGTATTTTTTCTTAAACTAACCAACAACTGATTGTTGATCGAGTTTTTCGGCAATTATTGTGGAGTAACGAATGGCTCTCCGTCACTTTCTCACCTTACGCGATTTATCAACTTTAGAACTTAACCAGATTTTGCAACGCGCAATTGAGCTTAAGCGCAAACAGCATAACAATGAAGTGTTCCAACCATTTGTTGGTAAAGTGATGGGCATGATTTTTGAAAAATCGAGTACCCGTACGCGTGTTTCGTTTGAAGCTGGCATGAGCCAATTTGGTGGTAGCGCAATTTTCCTGTCTTCACGCGATACCCAACTGGGTCGCGGTGAGCCAATTGAAGATTCTGCACGTGTGATTTCCAGCATGCTGGATATTGTGATGATCCGCACTTTCGGTCACGATATCGTAGAACGTTTTGCTTCTTATTCAAAAGTTCCAGTGATCAACGCTTTGACTGATGATCATCACCCTTGCCAGTTACTTGCTGACATGCAGACTTATCTGGAACATCGCGGTTCGATCGAATGTAAAACTGTTGCCTGGATCGGCGATGGCAATAATATGTGTAACTCTTATATCGAAGCAGCGCACATGTGGGGCTTCAAGCTAAAAGTTGCAGCACCGAAAGGCTATGAGCCTCAAGAACAGTTCCTGTCTGAATTCGCACACTGTGTAGAACTGGTCGATACTGCTGAAGATGCAGCAGTCAATGCTGACCTGATCGTCACTGACGTTTGGGCAAGTATGGGCCAGGAAGAAGAACAGAAAATCCGTGAAAAAGCTTTTGCGGACTATCAGGTGAATGAACGCCTAATGGATCTTGCACACCCAGACTGCTTGTTCATGCATTGCTTACCTGCGCATCGTGGTGAAGAAATTTCTGAAAATATGCTGGACCACAAAAATGCTGTGGTTTGGGATGAAGCAGAAAACCGCCTTCATGCACAAAAAGCACTGGTTGAATTTCTGTTGAATGAAAACCTGAAAAAAGACTGATTTCTTCAAAAATCTTCACAAATTAAGCACCAATCTCTGGTGCTTTTTTTGTTTCAGCTCTTATAATCAGAATTGAAACGACATAAAAAGTGATGCGATACAATGCAAAAAAAATATTGGGCTTTGGCACTCCTGGCAGGTTTTAGTAGTGCTGCTTTACCGGTGTATGCTTCTGAATTCGACCAGTATCTCCAAGGAAAAGGCATTCTGGACAGCAAGTTTAAAATTGAGAAAAAAGCTGAATTGAACGAACTGCTTGCCGTGCTGAGTGCGGAAGATTCCAAGACTTTGCCGCTACAGATCGATCAGAATACAATCATAGAGCAGTTACAACTTACTGCCAATAAAACCACACTTAAAGGCATGATCACGACACCCGACTTTAGTCAGTTTGAGAAGGACCTAGGCCGTAAAGAAGTCCTTAAGGTGATTCGTAATAATCTTTTAAATAACTGCCAGATCTTTTTTGAACATCGCTATCAGATCGTCAATCCTTATAAAATCGAACTTAGTCTCAGTTCCCAAACGCATACTTATAATGTAGATCTTTCTCAGAAAGACTGTAATGTAAAATAATCTTGTCTAAAATCAATAAAGGCAGCTTTAGCTGCCTTTTATATTTTGATAAATTCTATTTTGGTAAATATAAACAGACGGTCAACGGATCAAACCTTGTGGCTGTAATATAATAATCAGTGCTCCTAGAATGACCACAATTCCCCCAAGCAGGTCCCAACGTGAAAGGCTAACCTGATCAATGAATCTCAGCCACATTAATGCTGAGAAAATATAAATTCCCCCATAGGCGGCATAAATACGCCCAGAAGCGGCTGGATGCAAAGTCAAAAGCCAGACAAAAGCAGCTAAAGCTAATGCCGTCGGAACCCATAACCACTGGCTCTTCGCCTGATTTAAAATCAGGTAAGGAAAATAACAGCCCAAAATTTCCATCAATGCTGTTAATAAAAATAGAAAAAACGTAATTAAAAGCTTGCTAATCTGGATATCCATATATTCCGCTAAATCAGAAACTCTTTAAACCAAGAGCACATAAATTAAGGGCAAATAAAACAACAAAACCCGTGCGAACACGGGTCTGATGATGATCTATTCAATGATTAAGCTGGTTCAGCAGTCTGATCTTCGAAGACTTCAAGTTTCAGACCGACAGATTTACCATTTTCTTTCTTCACAGAAACTGAAACGTTACCACCATTTTCAGCCAGTTCACCAAACAGGATCATTTCAGCCAGTGGTTTTTTCAGATGTTCCTGAATCAGACGCTGCATTGGTCGAGCACCCATCAAACGGTCATAGCCATTTTCAGCCATCCATTCGCGTGCGCTTTGATCCACCTCCAGCACCACTTTCTTCTCATCCAGTTGTGCCTGAAGTTCAGTCAGGAATTTATCCACGACATTTTCAATAATGGTATTCGGCAATGCCTTAAACTGAATTACACCGTCCAGACGGTTACGGAATTCTGGCGAGAAGGCTTTCTTCATCGCTTCCTGATTATCATTACTGTTGTCCTGTTCCATGAAACCAATGCTGACGCGGGAAATACTTTCCGCACCAATATTAGTCGTTAGAACCAGTACCACATTACGGAAATCGGACTTACGACCATTATTATCCGTTAATGAACCATGATCCATGATTTGTAATAACAGATTAAATACATCCGGATGCGCTTTTTCGATCTCATCTAGAAGTAATACACAATGCGGATTTTTGTGAATCGCATCGGTCAGTAAACCGCCTTGGTCAAAACCGACATAACCTGGAGGCGCACCGATCAGACGAGAGACTGCGTGACGTTCCATGTATTCGGACATGTCAAAACGTACCAGCTCTACACCCAAAATTTTCGCCAATTGCTTGGTGACTTCAGTTTTACCTACACCCGTTGGACCTGCGAATACAAAGCTACCCACTGGCTTATCAGGCGATTTCAGACCCGCACGTGACAGTTTGATCGCAGAAGCCAAAGCTTCAATTGCTTCATCCTGGCCGAAGACTACACGTTTCAGATCACGCTCAAGGTTCTCCAGTACAGACTTATCATCTTTAGAAACCGTTTTCGGTGGAATACGAGCAATCTTGGACACAATGTCTTCGATATTTTCAACCGTAATCAGGCTGTCGTCTTGCTCAGCTTTCAAACGGCGTTGTGCACCGGCTTCATCAATCACGTCAATCGCTTTATCTGGCAAGAAACGGTCATTAATAAATTTCGCTGACAGCTCAACCGCAGAAACCAGTGCCTGATCGTCATACTGTACATGGTGGAAATCTTCAAATTTAGATTTCAGGCCACGCAAGATATCAATTGTTTCTGTAATCGAAGGCTCATTCACATCTATTTTTTGGAACCGACGTGACAAGGCATGATCTTTTTCAAAGACCTGACGGTATTCCTGGAATGTGGTTGAACCGATGCAACGCAATGAACCATTTGCCAATGCAGGCTTGATTAGATTCGATGCATCCATGGTGCTGCCCATGCTTGAACCTGCACCGATGATCATATGAATTTCATCAATAAACAGTACTGCATCTGGTTTTTTCTTCAAGGCATTTAATAGTTGTTTTAAACGCTTTTCGAAATCACCACGGTATTTAGTTCCCGCCACCAGTGCGCCGATGTCTAGGCTATAGATTTCAGCATTTTCCAGTGGCTTAGGTGCCTTGCCATTCACAATTAACCAAGCCAGACCTTCAGCAATTGAAGTTTTACCTACACCTGGATCACCGACTAGCAATGGGTTGTTTTTGCGACGGCGGCAAAGAATTTGTGCTGCCCGCTCAATTTCTTTCTCACGGCCAATCAATGGATCTGTCTTGCCGCGTTGAGCTTCCAGATTCAAATTGGTCGTATACAGCTCTAGTGGGCCAGAATTATTGGAAGAGGCCGATTCACCGTCCAGTTCTTCAATTTCTTCTTCAGACTGTACTTCGTCTTTACGCGTACCATGAGAAAGGTACTGAGTTAAAGTCAGACGGTTAATCTGATGACGTTTAAGCAGATAAACTGCAAAAGAATCACGCTCAGAATACATCGCAACCAGAATATCGGCGCCTTCTACAGTACGATCACCGCCACTGGATTGAACATGGAAAATTGCACGTTGCAAAATCCGGTCAAAACTTTCTGTAGGATGAGGTGCCTGATCACTATTTTCACCGAGTTTAGGGGTATGTTGTTCTACGTACTCTTCTAATTCTTTACGCAAAACGATAATATCTGCACCACATGCTTTTAAGGCATTCACGGCAGAATCATTGTCGAGTAAAGCTAATAATAAATGTTCTACGGTCAGGAACTCATGTCTCTTTTGACGAGCCATGCTGACAGCCAAACGTAGTGATACTTCTAATTGACGACTGAGCATGCAACCCCCTTAATCTTTCGGCTCAATCTGGCAAAGTAAAGGATGACCTTGAGATCGAGCGTAATTATTGACTTGGTTCGCTTTGGTTTCCGCAATGTCTCGAGGATAGACCCCAGCTACACCTTTTCCTTCATAATGTACAGTTAGCATTACTTGTGTAGCTTGGTCAAGATTCATTGCAAAGTATTGTTGTAAAATTTCAATTACAAACTCCATTGGAGTGTAGTCGTCATTCAATAATACCACTGCATACATCGGTGGACGCTTCAGTTCAGGAGGTGCAGTCTGGACTGCAAGATCAGCGTCATCATCGTGAAAAGGCTCGTCTGTTAAACGCGGGCTAATATGCCAATCAACCATGCCGGACTCGTAAAAAGAATTTTTGATCTCACTTAAACATTTTGGACGTTTATTGCTTGGCATACGATTTCTATTTCACACTTAATTTGCATTTGCTTCAGTTTTTGGAATCTCTGACAGGACTGTTGACTGGCTTTCAACAGCTTTCCCCTGATCCCAGCTAAAACGGCGAATCACAGGCTTAGCCCCTGAGAGACGCACTTCAATAAATTCTGGTTTGAAGCCTTTAGGCATGGTCCAGCGACCAGTCAAACGTTCATAATTGTCGAAATTAAAGTTTTTATCTTCAAGCGGCACGACCAGAATTTCAGTACCCTTAATCAAACGTAGCTCCACTGTACCAGAGGCGCGATTTTTGCCCGGGCTGACCTGAATCAGATCCAGCTGATATTCGAAGGCATTATCAGGCAAGGCTTTAATCCCCAGATGTTGAACTGTCAGCGCCAGACCACCGCGTTGACGCAAAATCTCACGATAGATCGTACCAACGCTTTCAGCCTGCTCTTGAGCATCACGCGCCTTATTTGCAGCCAGATAAAGATCATTAGCATTGCTAACGGCCAGATCACGTTCCTGTACCGCTGTATTCAGAGATTTATTCAGTGTTTCCAGACTAGTTTTCTGTTTTTGTACCACTTCAACCAGTTGTTCCGCATCCGCCTCAAAACCTACCGCAGTCAAACCTTGCCGATGCCCGACCGTATAGCCCAGCAAGCCACTACCCAGAATCAACACAGCAGCACCGATTACCAAAGGTGTATTGCCTTTCATCAATGGTTTCTTTGTAGAGGGTTCCTGGATCGTCATGTTTGACTCATTATTCGGCATTTTGATCTCTGTATACTTTGTTCAAGACACACATTTAAATCCAAATCTAAATGTGTGTGAAGTTCTAATACGTTTTTTATGGTAATAAACCAATATTATTCAAGCCTGCATTTTCTGCAAAGCCAAACATCAGGTTCATGTTCTGTACTGCCTGACCAGCTGCACCTTTGACCAGATTGTCCTGAGCCACCAGAATCACCAGCTTGGTTGGTTGTGGTTTGTATAGTGCAATACGCAACTGGTTAGCACCACGCACCGAACGGGTTTCTGGCGAACTGCCTGCTGGCATTACATCAACAAACTGTTCATTGGCATAGAACTGCTCGTACAGTGACTGCAAGTCAGCTGCCTGACCTGCTTCAGTCAAATCGATATAAATCGTTGATAACATCCCACGAATCATCGGCACTAGATGCGGCACAAACAGGATATGGTCAAACACGCCTTTTTGACCTGAAATGTTTTCTAATGCTTCTACGATTTCAGGATGGTGACGGTGGCCCGCAACGCCATAAGCCTTAAAGTTATCAGCATTTTCAGAATAGATCATGCCCAGGCTGGCTTTACGGCCCGCACCTGATACCCCAGATTTTGCATCGATAATAATGCTTTCTGGTTTTACCAAGGCCTCACTTGATTTTAATACTGGTGCCAGACCAAGCTGAACTGTCGTTGGATAACAGCCCGGATTACCAATCACACTCGCCTGTTTGATCTGGTCACGGTTAAGTTCAGACAGACCATAAACAGAATCTTTTAACACTTCTGGGCAAGCATGTTCCATGCCATACCATTTTTCGAACTGTGCCAGATTTTGCAAACGGAAATCAGCTGCAAGGTCAATTACCTTGGTATTGGCAGCAACAAGTTCTTCAGCATGTTTCATGGCAACGCCATGTGGTGTCGCGAAAAATACCACATCACATGATTTTAATAGATCAAGGCTGAGATCAGAAAACTGAAGATCCGTATGTCCACGCAGACTCGGGAACATGTCATCGACACGGCGGCCTGCTTCAGTACGTGATGTCAGTGCTTTAACCTCTACATTCGGATGTCGCAGTAATAGACGTAAAAGTTCAACGCCTGTATAACCTGTACCACCCACAATACCCACTGAAATCACGATGATTACCTCAAACTAGATGTTTCCTTTATGGGCTGTAGTATGACAGGAACTTGAGGTTTTCTAAACTGTTTCACTAGGGATTGAT
>NZ_DFDO01000111.1:0-15973 GCF_002367915.1 Acinetobacter sp. UBA3025 | reverse complement strand
GAAAAGCAGGGCATCAAGCCGAAAACGACCATGAGCAATAACCCGCTTGAATCCATCCGGATGCTGGTTTCGATTGGTTTAGGCTGGTCAGTCTTGCCCAAAACCCTGGTCAACCATGACCTGCAAGAACTGGATCTGAATCTGGAAATGAACCGTCAGCTCGGTATGGTCTGGCATCCGGGTCGTACTCAATCGAAGGCGGCTGAAGCATTGGTTCAACTGATGCAAGGCCCGTCAATTTAAAATTAATTTTCACATTTCTCTGCTGCATCGATATCGATGCAGCATTTTGTTACCTAAATACATCGCATCAGTTGCTTCCTTTCAAGTACTTTTAAAAGTATCAAATTCATTTTCCTGAAGATGAAAAATTAAAACGTATTCAAGGAAGCACAGAATGCAGATCAAATCTTCTGATTCCAAAACTTTATTATCTTCTTCTCATGACCTGCTCGAAGAAATGGGTTTATGGAAACCGCTTAAACCAACGCTACACCCGACTCCCAACCTTGATTTTGAAGATGAACCGACAGCGCGTGCCGTATTACGTGATTATTTTCTAAATACCTTTGACACCTATGAGCAACTGTTTGACTGTCTGAAAAATGAAGAAGCCTTTTATGACAAACCGATTGCCTTACGTCATCCACTGATCTTTTATTTTGGTCATACTGCCACTTTTTTTATCAATAAGCTGTTGCTGGCTCAACTGATCCCGGAACGTTTAAATCCGCATCTGGAAAGTATCTTCGCGATTGGTGTAGATGAAATGAGCTGGGATGATCTGGATGAACAGAACTATCACTGGCCTAGCATTCAGGCGGTACGTGATTACCGGCATCAGGTGCGTGCCCTGGTCTTGAAAGTGATAGAACATGCGCCGCTACAACTTCCACTGAACTGGCACAATCCCTGGTGGACCATCATCATGGGCATTGAGCATGAACGGATTCATCTGGAAACCTCTTCAGTTTTAATTCGCCAGCATCAGTTACGTTATGTACAGAATCATCCGCAGTGGCGTGCCAATGTCATTACCGGTATTGCGCCTGAAAATAGTCTGGTAAAGATACCGGCAGGTCAGGTCAATTTACATAAAAATTTCGAACATGCTTTTTATGGCTGGGACAATGAATACGGCCACCATCATGCCGAAATTGCAGAATTCGAAGCCTCTAAATATCTGGTATCCAATCAGGAGTTTTTAGCCTTTGTTGAAGCAGAAGGTTATCAGACAGCTGACTACTGGACTGAAGAGGGCCAGCAATGGTTAGCATTTTCTCAAGCCACACATCCTACCTTCTGGGTCAAAACGGAACTGGGTTGGTCCTTAAGACTGATGCTGGAAGAAGTTCCAATGCCTTGGGACTGGCCAGTCGAAGTGAATTATCATGAAGCCAAAGCTTTCTGTAACTGGAAATCAACACAGACCGGAGAATCCATTCGTCTGCCCACTGAGGATGAATGGTATCGACTATATGCAGTTTCAGGGCTGGATCCAAAATTACCAAGTCCTGAGCAAGCCAATATTGAATTAAAATATGGCCCTAACTCTTTTCCGGTGGATCATTTTCAGCATGGCGATTTTTATGATGTTCAGGGCAATGTCTGGCAATGGACCGAGACCCCGATTTATCCTTTCGAAGGCTTTCAAGTCCATCCTTTCTATGATGATTTTAGTACCCCAACCTTCGATGGCCAACATCATCTGATTAAAGGCGGTTCCTGGATTTCAGCCGGTAATGAAGCCCTGCACAGTTCACGCTATGCGTTCCGGCGACATTTTTTCCAGCATGCCGGTTTTCGCTATGTTGCCGCGGAAGAGACATCACCGCAGTTTCACTCTCAATATGAAAGTGATCAGCTGATTTCCCAATATCTGGAATTCCAGTATGGGGTGGAATATTTTGCTGTTCCAAACTTTGCCCAAAGTCTCATTCAACTGGCCCGTCCTTATTTTCAAAATATTCCGTGTCATAAAGCGCTGGATATCGGTTGTGCCACCGGACGCGCCAGCTTTGAACTGGCCCAAGATTTTGATCAGGTCACAGGTTTAGACTTTTCAGCCCGTTTTATTCAGCAAGGTGTGGTGCTGGCGCAAGGAGAGACCCTGCGCTATAGCATTCCTGTTGAGGGTGAACTGGTGGAATATAAATCCTGCTCACTGGCAGAACTTGAACTTAAACAGGTTGCCAATAAGGTCGAGTTTTATCAGGCCGATGCCTGCAACCTGAAACCACAGTTTAAAGATTATGATTTTATTCTGGCAGCCAACCTGATTGATCGTCTGCATCATCCTAAAGCTTTTCTAAGTGAGATTCATAATCGGCTGAATATGGGCGGAATCCTGATGCTAGCCTCGCCTTATACCTGGCTGGAAGAACATACAGCACGCAGTGAATGGATCGGCGGATTTAAGCAGGCGGGAGAAAACCTGAGTACCTTAGAGGGTATCAAAGCTTTGCTAAGTCCACATTTTGAAATGCTGGACGAACCTGTGGATGTGCCTTTTGTGATCCGAGAAACAGCGCGTAAATATCAACATACCCTGTCCCAAATAACTTTATGGAAAAGGGTACGATAATTCCAAAATGAAAAAGCCAATCAGTTGATTGGCTTTTTGTTCACTACTCAATTCCGCTAGTGGCATCCTCATGCAGAGATTCATTGAGCTGATCCACCACAATGGCCCATTCTCCATCTGAAGCAATTTTTTCAGCCAGGAACTGGCGCTGTGCATCTGACCAATACGGCGCCTCCATCAGGTTTACATCTTTGGGTAATTGATGCTCATGAATAAATTGGGCAATCCTTTCTGCACTTGAATCCAGACCTAACTGTGCAAATAGATGAGTCATACGCGGTCTAACTTGGGTCATTTTCATTACCTCAGCGCTTGCTATCGTTATTGTCGACTTGCTTTATTTACTCTGAGCATAGCATGTTTATTCAGCAACGGGCATGTCAAAAAGTACCCTCTTCTGCTTATAAAAAAGCACAACCGAAGTTGTGCCTGATTAAATCGAACGAACTGCTTAAATCGACCAGTCCTGAATTTCCCAGCCCTGTTCTTTGGCCAGTGCTTCCAGACGATCATCCGGATTCACAGCAATGGCATGATCTGCATGTTCCAGCAGAAAACGGTCATTGATTGAATCTGAATAAGCCCAAGACTCGGTCACATCACGACCTGCCAGCCATTGTTCCAGACGGGTCAGTTTACCTTGCTGATAGCAGGCAATATTGGTCACCTTACCGGTATATTTACCATCAACGACTTCAGCATTTGTGGCAATAATTTCAGTAATCCCAAACTCACGGAAAATCGGTGCAGTAATAAAGTCCGAAGTTGCAGTAATGCCGACAATTTCATGCCCTGCATCTTTATGGCGCTGAATCGCTTTAAAACCTTCCGGACGCATCTGTGGGCGAATGACTTTTTGCATGAACAGTTGATGTAATTCGGTCAGATAATCATGGTCATGTTGAGTCAAAAACTGGAATACAAATTCATTATAGGCATAAGGATCCAGTTGACCCTTTTTATAGTCCTCATAGAACTTGTCATTCATGGCGCGGTGATGAACGGGATCCACCAGGCCTTCATTGACCAGGAATTCCCCCCAGGAATGATCCGAATCGGTGTTTAACAGTGTGTGATCGAGATCAAATAGCGCCAATTTCATGAAAATACTCGTAAAAACTGAAATTTAAGAAAAAAATTGTAAATCTATCTCCGCTAGTCGATAGAAATTCGTTAAGATCATAGCAATTTTAACATTTTTAAACTTTGCTTTTTTTCGAGTTGGATAAAGAAATAATATTCCCCGAAAGCAAAGGCATAAATTAAACAATTTTAGGTAGCCAAATGATCGACTCAGAAGGTTTCCGACCGAATGTCGGGATCATTTTGGCAAACGATGCTGGACAGGTTTTATGGGCAAAACGCATTGGTCATAATGCATGGCAATTTCCACAAGGAGGTATCCAATATGGAGAAACCCCTGAGCAGGCACTTTATCGTGAGCTGAGAGAAGAAGTTGGCTTACTGCCTGAACACGTCCAGATTATCGCACAGACCAAAGGATGGTTGCGTTATCGTTTGCCGTATCGATACATTCGCACGGATTCAGATCCGGTATGTATCGGTCAAAAACAGAAGTGGTTTTTACTCAAACTGACGGCGCCCGTACAGAACATTCAACTTGATCTGTCCGATCCGCCCGAATTTGATCAATGGCAATGGGTCAGTTACTGGTATCCATTAGGCCAAGTGGTGAATTTTAAACGCGATGTTTATCGCAAGGCCATGATTGAACTCTGTCAGCAATTACCACAACAAAAACCTTAAAAAAATCGCGTGCATGTGCAGATTTTTTGCTCGGCTATTGTTATAAATAAACTAAATTACCGGACTTCTAAAAAAATACGGAGCAGCTCCCATGTCGAATATGCAACTGGATACCCTTAGACGCATTGTCCAAGAGATTAATGCGTCTACCAGTTTGCATGAATCACTCGATATTATGGTCAATCAGGTCGCTGAGGCCATGCATGTGGATGTCTGCTCCATTTATCTGCTCGATGAACGCAACCAGCGCTATCTGTTGATGGCATCTAAAGGCCTGAAGCCTGAAGCTGTCGGTCATGTGTCTCTACATACCGGTGAAGGTCTGGTTGGTCTGGTGGGTCAGCGTGAGGAAATCGTTAACCTCGACAATGCCCCTAAGCATGATCGTTTCCTGTATTTACCGGAAACGGGCGAAGAAATTTATAATTCCTTTCTGGGCGTTCCGGTCATGTACCGCCGTAAGGTCATGGGCGTACTGGTGGTCCAAAATAAAGAATCCCAGGATTTTAGTGAAGCGGCTGAATCGTTCCTGGTTACGCTATGTGCCCAGCTTTCGGGCGTAATCGCTCACGCCCATGCAGTCGGCAATATTGATGTATTCCGCAAGCCAAATAATTTACCGGCATATAAAACCTTCCAGGGCGTATCGGGTTCTGGCGGTATTGCACTCGGCCGTGCCATTGTGCTTTATCCACCTGCAGATCTGGGCGCTGTTCCGGATCGTGAAGCGGATGATATTAGCGAAGAACTGGCTTTGCTGGATAATGCCTTAAATTCGGTACGTGAAGAAATTCAGTTCCTAGATGACAAGATGCAGGATGCGCTGATGGCCGAAGAGCGTGCCCTGTTCAGTGTGTTCCTGCGTATGCTGGATGAAAATGCCCTACCATCGGAGATTAAAGCACTGATTCGTGATGGTCACTGGGCACAAGGTGCGGTTCGCATCGTGATTGATAACCATGTGGCGCAGTTTGCCCAGATGGAGGATGATTACCTGCGTGAACGTGTCGCTGATCTAAAAGATCTGGGACGCCGTATTCTGGCCAAATTACAGGAAGCCGATGAAAGCCATCGCGAACTGACCGATGAAAGCATCCTGATTGGTGAAGAAATTTCAACGGCTGCACTGGTAGAATTGCCTGTCGATAAGATTGCAGCGATTGTCACCACTGAAGGTGCCATGAATTCACATATGGTGATTGTGGCACGCGCACTCGGTATTCCGACTGTCGTGGGTGTGACTGAACTGCCCATCAATACCCTGGATGACGTCGAGATGATTGTCGATGCGCATCAGGGCCGTATCTTTATCAATCCACCACGTCGTCTGCGTACCCGCTATAAAGAAATTCAGAAAGAAGAAGAACAGATTGCCAAAGATCTACGTCAATACGAGACCAAAGATGCAATTACGCCAGATGGTACCGCTGTACGTCTGTTTGTAAATACCGGCCTGATGATTGATGTGGTTCGTGGTGTACAGCGTGGTGCCAAAGGTGTTGGCCTATACCGTTCGGAAATCCCGTTCATGCTACGTGACCGCTTCCCGGGAGAAGAGGAACAACGTGCCATTTACCGGCAGCAACTGAGTCACTTTGCCAATAAACCGGTAGTCATGCGAACGCTGGATATTGGTGCAGATAAAGACCTGCCATATTTCTCGATTGAGGAAGAAAATTCAGCATTGGGCTGGCGCGGTATCCGCTTTACCCTGGATCATCCTGAAATCTTCTCTTCTCAGATTCGCGCCATGCTAAAAGCCAGTATTGGCCTGAACAATCTGCATATCCTACTGCCGATGGTGACCAGTGTCAGTGAAGTTGAAGAAGCACTGTATCTGTTAGAGCGTGATCATTATGCCGTTCAGGAAGAAGAGCAGGTCAAAATTACCAAACCGCAAATCGGAATTATGGTCGAAGTACCAAGCGTACTGCATCAGATTGATGAATTTTCTGAACTGGTCGATTTCTTCTCGGTCGGTTCTAACGATTTGACTCAATATTTACTTGCCGTAGATCGTAATAATCCACGTGTGGCCAATGTCTATTCACACTTACATCCAGCGATCCTGCGTGCCCTGACCCGTCTGGTAGAGGATTGTCACCATAATAACAAACCGATCAGTATCTGTGGTGAAATGGCCGGTGATCCTCTATCGGCCGTACTATTAATGGCCATGGGATTCAATACCCTGTCCATGAGTTCTAGCAATATTTTGAGAGTCCGAAAAACGATTTGTCATGTACCGATGCCTGATGCACAGGAATTACTCAAACATGTACTAAAACTGGACAATCCACTCATGGTAAAAAGCTGGATGGAGCATTATTTTAGAACACATGGTTTAGGAGATATGGTGAAATCCACCACCCGTATGGTCAGCGCTTAAGGAGGAACTTTTCCAGGTTCCTCTGCATTAGTCGAGGTACTTATGGAATTTGTGCTTATCCTGCTTATGCTGGCTGCAGCGTTTTATTTTATTATTGTTGCACCGGCCTTACGTTCACAAAAATCCAGATATACATCTTCTCATGATCGTATCAATACCAGCTCGAGTCACCAGTATATCCGTGAAACTGAACGTCCTAAAGCCTGTCCCTTATGGGGAATTGAAATTTCTCGTACCCAGCAACGGCGTTTAGGCAAGAATGATCCATCGGTCATTGCCGCAAAACTGTATCGGCAACAGCTAGGAAAATTTGCCAGTTTTCAGCAGACTCGGCCTATGGCTGATGCTGATCCAAATAGATCTTCGAGTTCTGCGACCCTGCCCCGTTTTTTTCAAAATATGTTTCCCGAAGAAGCTTCTTCAACTACCCGACAAAACTCACCGCATTCTTCGAAAAGAAATTCATCTTTTAACTATACCCCACAGAATCCCTTAAAATCAGCTCCCGTCCAGAACAGATCCACTTCTTCCTGGCCGCCCTAAGCTGCCCATAAAAAAGGGCGATCATCTTGTTGATATCGCCCTTGTTTGTGCTTGGTATAACCACGTTTTGCATTTTTCTTCCGATCTACAAAAACCTGGCTTTTATTGACTTCATGCATATGTTTGGCCACGAAGTTTGGCATGACTGCCTCTACAGCTTTTTTCTTTGCCATCTTGCTCTCTGTTTAATTTGGGCTAAGGAAATGATCCGCTCGGGATGTGAAATGATTATAAGGGCGACTGGCCAATTTTCAAGCAGATCAGGACTTAAATATTTTCCAGAAAATAGATAATTTGGTAGATATTCTTGCTGTAAAAATCAGAAAATTGTGAGCAAGAGAATGCTGATTTAACTACCTGTTTAATCCTTGAATTTTAATCCTTAAATCTTTCTATTTAAAAAATATTTATAAAATTAATAACTTAATAAATATTTAATAAAACCTAATGAAATCTAAAAGAGATATTGAAGCATTTTTCTGACTTAGAGAAGACATCTTAAATTCTGATTTTCTTACTTAATCATTTTAAACTGAGTGAAAAATTTGCATATTTTAACATTGTCACATTTCTAGAAATATCTTATGTTCAAATTAGATTATTTATTTTCAATGACTTAATTTTTATTCATTTAGGCAGTATTTTCTGAAGTTACAGAAAAACCAAACTTATTGCCAAAACACCCAATTCAACAACTCACTTAATTAAAAATCTGTTGGAAATAAAGCCCCTAATGTTATTCCTGCGCTTATAGATGATTTTTTTGAATGCTGGAATAACGAATAAAATTCTCAACGCTTGGAGAGAAATATGAGCCAAGATATGAAAAAGTGCCCTGTCACCCATCTGACTACTGAAGCTGGCGCACCTGTAGTCGACAACCAGAACAGTATGACGGCAGGTAGCCGTGGCCCATTGCTGGCCCAAGATTTATGGCTGAATGAAAAACTGGCTAACTTTGTTCGTGAAGTGATTCCTGAGCGCCGTATGCACGCAAAAGGTTCAGGTGCATTTGGTACCTTTACCGTAACCAATGACATTACCGAATATACCCGTGCAAAAATTTTCTCGGAAGTCGGTAAAAAAACTGAACTCTTTGCCCGTTTTTCGACCGTCGCTGGTGAACGCGGTGCAGCTGATGCAGAACGTGACATTCGTGGTTTTGCCCTGAAATTCTATACCGAAGAAGGGAACTGGGACCTAGTCGGTAACAATACACCGGTATTCTTCCTGCGTGATCCACGTAAATTTCCTGACTTAAACAAAGCAGTAAAACGTGATCCGAAAACCAATAAACGTAGCGCCACCAATAACTGGGATTTCTGGACTTTATTGCCGGAAGCACTACATCAAGTTACCATCGTAATGTCCGATCGTGGGATTCCAGCCGGCTATCGTCATATGCACGGTTTCGGCAGTCATACCTACAGTTTTATCAATGCCCAAAATGAACGCTTTTGGGTAAAATTCCATATGCGTACCCAGCAAGGTATCAAGAATCTGACTGATGCTGAGGCAGCAGAGTTGATTGCTAAAGACCGTGAAAGCAGTCAAACCGACCTGTTTGATGCGATTGAACGTGGCGATTATCCGAAATGGAAAATGTACGTTCAGATCATGCCTGAAACAGATGCCGAGAAAGTGCCTTATCATCCGTTTGACCTGACCAAAGTCTGGCCGAAAGGTGATTATCCACTAATTGAAGTAGGTGAATTTGAGCTGAACCGTAATCCGGAAAACTATTTCCAGGACGTAGAACAAGCCGCTTTTGCGCCAAGCAATCTGGTACCAGGTATCAGCTATTCACCGGATCGCATGCTACAGGCACGTTTGGTCAATTATGCTGATGCAGCGCGTTACCGTGTAGGTGTGAATCATGCCCAGATTCCGGTCAATGCCGCACGTTGCCCGGTACATTCAAATCACCGTGATGGTTTGGGCCGTATGGATGGCAACTATGGTTCATTGCCGCATTATGAGCCGAACAGTTTCAGCCAGTGGCAGGAACAGCCAGAATTCAGAGAGCCCCCCCTCAAAATCACGGGTGATGCAGATTTCTGGGATTATCGCAAAGATGATAATGACTACTTCAGCCAGCCACGTGCCCTGTTCAACCTGATGAATGATGAGCAGAAACAGGCTCTATTTAATAATACCGCAGCCGCAATGGGTGATGCACTTGATTTCATCAAGTACCGTCATATCCGTAACTGTTATGCCTGTGATCCCGCCTATGGTGAAGGTATTGCTCAAGCTCTTGGGATGAGCGTAGCTGATGCCCAGATGGCTCGAGCAACTGATCCAGCTAAAGGCCTACCAAGCTTTCTCTAAGTTTTTTAGCTTGAACTGAGCGAATAAAAAACCACCCGAGGGTGGTTTTTTTTATTGGTGTTAAATTAAAGCATTAGGAATATGAATTGCAGTTCATTTCAGGTCATGTGTTTGACGGTCACGGATTTCAAAAAGGTTCTTCTACCGGTACCCAGATCTTTTTCATATCCATCAGATTCACGAAGAAATCATTGCTCAACATACCCACCCGATCAGTCAGTATGCCATGCTTGTTTCCACCACGATTGGCACCTGTACCCTTCAGCATAGGATTTAATCCTATACAAATGAGAGCTACTCTATATGCTAGCTAACGACTCAATCGTTATACAGGAGTGATCTTAAGCCCTTAGACAATAATCCGTTTGCCCTCACGAATACAGTAAAACGGGTTAATCAGCTTGGAGGAATGCTGGATAATATGCTGCAATTCATTTTCAGGCTGGTCACGTGCTTCATCGGTGAGCTGGAAGGTCCGATAATGAATGGCCATAGAACAACGTGCCATTAAGTCCTGATGGGCATGAAAAGCATCTTCCGGATTCATATGAATATTGCGCATCAGTTCACGCGGTTCATAGGCACCGATCGGCAACAGCGCAATTCGTGGTGGTCCAAGGCGTTTGCGAATTTCCTTGAAATGCGGCGCATAGCCGCTATCCCCAGCAAAATAGCAATGATCCTTGCCATTCAATAAGGAAAAACCGCCCCATAATGCGCAGTTCTGGTCACGCATTCCACGTCCTGAAGCGTGCTGTGCTGGCGAATAGACAATCTGGATATCTTCAAAAAATGCATTTTCCCACCAGTCCATTTCAATGACATTATAGTCTTTAGGCAGGTACCAGCCATTACCAAGGCCGGTATAGATCGGCATTTGATAGGTCTGATGCAGCCAGGCCAAGGTCGCCAGATCCATATGATCATAATGGTTATGGCTGAGCAATACGGCATCAATATGCGGCAGCTCATCCAGGGCAATGCCAGCAGGAATGACGCGCTGTGGCCCTCGGGATGCAGAAGGACTGGCATATTCACACCAGACCGGATCAGTCAGAAAATTATACGGCCCGATCTGGATCAGAGCGGTAGCATGCCCAATAAACCAGATTTGCCAGTCATCTAAAGTGGCTTCCGGCCGATTTTGTGGTAAAGCACGCGGACGTGAAAAAAACTCGGCACGTTCCTGTTCCAGATTTACTTCCCAAGTTCTGGATTTTCTGGTGAATAACCATTTATACAAGTCAAAGCGACTCTGCTCGAGCGAATGATGCTCCAGATTCTTAAACCGCTCACCATCAAAATGATCGGAATGTAGATAATCAAATACCGGCTTGGACCAGAGATGTTTCCAACTGGACTCAGTCTCAAGCTGAAATTTTTTAGTCTTGAAAAGATCTTGCATAAATATCCACTATTTATTATTTGTTATATGCAAGACAGCATCCACCTGGAATTTTCAAACGGAGCATCTCTTTAAATCGCATACAAACTTATATACTTCGGTATTTCAGCATAGTATGAAATACGTGCCTAAGATTCATTTATGTTTTTGTTATTTTTAGCAAAACATCGAGCCCATGGAAAGACTAAAACCGATGAAAAGCTTCTAAAAAAATGAATACTCGAGATCAAGTTTGTGTCCATTCTTCTTTCCAAAAAGACAGGAGAATGATCGATATTCATCCGACAATTCTCACTCCATACCTGACTGTACATGATTTCATGACCTAAATTTTTATTCCGTATTCATGTAATCACGCTTGATGCCCTCCTGACTATCCGACGAAAGTTATCTGCTGAAATCTTCACTTCCTTAAATACGACCTTGAGTCCGTTCCAGCCATACGGCTTTGGTTTGAGGTTTCACAAACAGAGTAATAATTTCAGGGTGTAGCTGTTTAATCTGCGCTTCAATCCGGTTGACGCAAGCTTCGATTTCATCAGAAGTCAGATCATCTTTGAATTCCAGACTTAAGGAGGCAATCACCTGATGCGCGCCCATTTGCTCAGTCAGCACCCCATTGGCGCTATAGACCGCAGTATCCTGCTGGGCAATGTTAAGTACATTTTCACGCAGTCTAGGATCTGCTGTTTCACCTAGCAATAAGCCTTTGGTTTCACGTGCCAGCAACCAGGCCGATACCGCCAGCACAACACCAATCAGAATTGAAGCTGCGCCATCCAGCTCAGGAATATTCAGTTGATGTGCCAGGAAGATACCGGTCAAGGCAATAAACAGACCGATCAATGCAGCTGTATCTTCAAATAACACGGTAAAGGTTGTTGGGTCTTTGCTGCGTCTAAAGGCTTCAAAATAGCCCATTTTCCCTTTCATTTTTCGGAATGTTTTCAATGCGACAAACCATGAAAAACCTTCACATAGAATGGCAATACCGAGCACCACGTAGTTGATCATCGGATCCTGCATTTCTTCAGGATGAATAATGTGCTGGATGCCCTGATAGATCGACACAATGGCACCTAGAGCAAAGACCATCAAGGCCACGATAAAGGCCCAGAAGTACAGTTCACGTCCATAGCCGAAAGGATGCAAGGCATCAGGGCGCTGCTCAGCCTTTTTCATACCATACAGCAGCAGAATTTCATTCAGTGTATCAACAACCGAGTGAATCGCCTCACTCAGCATGGCAGAACTGTTGGTGATATAGGCTGCGACAAATTTCACCAGCGCGATTGCCAGATTACCAAACAGCGCTGCATATACCACAATTTTATTCGATTCAGACGACATTCAAATTTGTCCTAATTTTTTTCTCAAACAGATGGATCTATTTGATTTTTCATTTTATCTCTTTGCATCTTAATAAACTGCTGCGATAAATTGTTTATTGTTTTGTTGTTCTCATTTTTAATCGGAATCTTCATAGCTGTGATTGTCCCTACTTCTGCCGATCGTCATCCTCAGCTCCTAGAACTGTGGGAGCAGTCCGTCCGGGCTTCGCATCATTTCCTAAATGACGCGCAGGTCCTGAAGATTCGCCAGCAGATTATTCAGCATAGTTATTTTGCTCAGGTGCAACTGTTCCATGTGGAACATCAGCAGTAGATTCTAGGCTTTATGGGCATTGCTGGCAGCAAACTGGAAATGCTATTTATTTCCCCTTTGGCCTTCCGGCAAGGTATTGGCAGCCAGTTATTGCAACATGCTCTTGCTCTGGGTGTGACTGAAGTTGATGTGAATGAGCACAACCCTAATGCGATTGCTTTCTATTTAAAACATGGTTTCGAGATCATCAGCCGTTCAGAAACCGATGCTGAAGGTAATCCCTACCCAATTCTGCATCTAAAACTGCAAAAATAAAAAAGGAAGCCAAAGCTTCCTTTTAGGTCTGAATTTAACTTGAACAATCTATTTTAAGATTTAGAAAAATACTGCTCGCGCCATTCTTTCCAGAAGTACATCACGATCCCGAACATCACCACGGCAATTCCGGCAAAGGCATGACTGCTGATCACTTCGTTATTCAGGGTTGCACCGAGAATCAGGGCAATGATTGGCGTCATCACATTACTGAGGGATACGGTGGACGCGGCTAAACGGCGAATCAGCCAGAAGTAACAGAGCATCGCCACAATCGAAGACAGGATCATGGTAAAACCAAAGCCGAACAGCGCCTGCATACTTGGCATTTGTGTTGGGAAAGATTGCCAGATAAATGGAATGATTAGCAATGATCCCAATGAGGAAACAATCAAAGAACCGGTGGCTTGGGACATCGGTTTTAATGGCGCATTGATCTGCTTCACCCAGAAAATCGAGCTGATATAAGACACCATGCTAATCAGCATCAGGACCACGCCCCACGGATTCACCTTACTATCTGCTGACTCCGCAAAGACAAAACTTAAACCACCGACGGCAACTGCCATACCGAGCCATTGTAGCCAAATCAGACGATTGGTTTTCAAAATGACATGTCCGATCAAACCTGCAACCAGCGGTGAGAAACCAAAGATAAGCGCCATTAAGCCAGAGGTTAAATAGTTCGCCGCCAGATAGATAAACAGTTGCGCGCCAATCAGATTCAGGCTGCCTGCCACATAGCTCATCATTGAGGTTCGGTCAAAGGGCAATGGATTACGCATCGCTGCCAAGATCACCAACGCCAGCAGAGAAGCGCCGAAATAACGAATAATCAGCACCCACATCGGATGAACTTCAGCAATACTCCAGACAATCGCCAGTGGCGTTGCTGCCCAGATCAGCACCAGCAAGGCATAAATACTTGCCGTCACCAGCATGGGAGATGAATTTGAATTCATAAAAGACTCAATTAAATTTTTTTAGAAAGAATTGAACTAACTTCTCGTTCAAATCCACAATCGACAATACTGATGGCGGCAGGGATGCCGCCGCTAAACTGGGATATAGGGATATATCCTCACTTTAGCAAAAGATTTTTATTACTTTTCATCTTTGAAAAGTAAGCCAAACCTACACAAAGCCATTTCAAATCACAATAGAATGTGAGGTCATGACAGCACAATCTGACAGACATAAAAAAGCAGACCCAAGTTGCCCAAGGTCTGCCCTTTTGTAAACTTATCAATAAAACAAAGTTATTTCACAAGTTTACGAAGATCCTGGCTGAGATCTAAATATTTGTCTGCTTCAAACGCTGCATTCTTGCTGATCAGCTTTTTCAGGTGACGCATTTCTTTTGCCGCATTCACCGTAATACCGCCAACAATAACGCCATCAGTCACACCAAACATCACGAATGATGATTCAGCGCGAAGCTCTGGATTGATTTCACCGCGAACTTGCCATTCAGCAGCAGCCATGTCACCCACGAACTGGTAGTTGATGTCCAACTGATCTGTCCAGAACCATGCTGGATTTGGAGTCGGATGCTCAACGCCCATCACATGGCGCGCAAAGATGCCTGCTTGCAGGTTGGCATTTTCCCAGGTTTCGACACGACGGTGGTTACCGCAGTTACGAAGTTGAGTTGCCACATCACCCGCTGCATAAATGTCTGCATTTGAAGTCTGGCAGTTTTCATTCACTTTAATCGCGAAATCAACATCCAGGCCAGCTTCTACAGCCAATTGTGCATTTGGCACAATCCCAATACCGTACACTACAGCATCTGCACGAAGTTCTTCGCCGTCACCCAATGTCACCACGATTTCTTCGCCATCCAATTTGCAGTCTGCAATTGAAGTTGAAAGACGAACATCCACACCTGCTAATTTTTGCTGTTCAAGTAAGAATTCGCTCAGGATGCGTGGCGATGAACGACCCATCACCATTGGACCCATTTCAATCACGGTCACTTCACATTCTTTAAAACGTGCAGATGAAGCAAGCTCAAGACCGATTACGCCACCACCGATTAAGATTAAACGGCGACCTGGTTGTAATACCGGAACTAAAGCTTGTGAGTCTTCAAGGTTACGCAGCGTATAAACGTGTTTGCCAAGTGCATCGAAGTTTGGCAAACGACGTGCCGCACCACCTGTTGCAAGAAGCAATTTGTCATAAGCAACAACGTCACCATTCTGAAGTTCAACCGTTTTAGCTTCAGCGTTAATTTTTTGCACGCCATTGCCACGGATGGTTTCAACCCCAAGTTCTGCCAGTTTTTCTTCTGACAAAATTTCGATCTTGGTTTCTTCAGGACGCAAAATCACGTCTTTAGACAGTGGCGGACGCTCATAAGGAAGATGCGTTTCATCACCAATCAGAATGATTTTACCTTCGAATTTGTTAGCACGAAGTTCTAGGATTGCGCTTGCACCAGCTTGGCCAGCACCCACTATCACGATGGTTTCGATGTTGCTCATGTGTAAATTAACCTTTTAGCTCTGCAGATACGATACCGAAGCCTGCAATCCATTCACTGATGTCTTCATAGCAGTGTGTTGTCATGTCGTATTCGCCAATTTCATTTAAGGCAGCAAATGCAGCCATCCATGAGCGAACTTCTTGACCACCACGACCACCGTCACGACGGATTTCAGCTTCTGTCATTGCTTCCATCGCAGCAAAATCAGCATTCTTGAATTTTTCAAGCAATGCGATATCCCATTCAGGGCTGAGTGGAACGGCAACAGAGGTATCACCAGCAGCCAATTTTTGACCGACTGCAATAATTTTTGCTTCACGTGCTTCAGAGCTTGGATTACGACCTGCAATCAGGAATTCTTCAACTTCTGGTAGCAATGAACCCATTTGTGGTGTTGGTGGATCATGAGACAGACCACCTGTACCTAAAACAAGGACACGTTCATTTTCAAGGTTTAAAGACTTGATGAATTGACCTACAGCACGGCCTAAAGCGATCGTACGCTTAGTCGTTGGCATTGGTGCTGCAGCACCATTAATGAAA
>NZ_DFDO01000078.1:1695-3806 GCF_002367915.1 Acinetobacter sp. UBA3025 | reverse complement strand
TACTGATAATCTGTAGTCATATCAGGATAAGTCAGCAGAAAAATCAGCAACAGACCCGTGCTGATAATCAGGCGGTAGGCGCTATACCATAGGCCCAGATGATATTGATTCAGTTCAGAATAACTGGATGTTTGCGCCATAGGAACCGCATTAAGCAGAGGGTTAAATTAAGGTTTAATCAGGCCATAGCGCATTGCAAGATGGGTTAGTTTAACATCACTATCGATATTCAGTTTTTCGAAGATCCGGTAACGGTAAGTATTAACTGTTTTAACACTTACAAACAGCTTGTCGGCAATTTCCTGCGCGCTGATACAGTTCACTACCATCATGGCTACCTGCATTTCACGTTCAGACAGTGCGTCAAAAGGAGATTGCTGGGTATCGGACAGGTAAGAACTCGCCAGCTGTTCAGCAATGTCGGCACTGAAATATTTACCGCCCTGCATGACTTTATTGATGGCACGGACCATCTCTGATACAGGTGCACCTTTGGTGATATAACCTTTGGCACCTGCTTTCAATAATAGTGAAGGATAAGGTTCTTCAGCCAGGCCACTGACCGCAAGAACTTTGGTTTCAGGAGCAGTCTGTAGCAAACGGCGTGTGGTTTCTACACCACCGATACCTGGCATGTTGACATCTAACAGAACCACATTGGGATGATGCTGACGGACGAGGGTAATTGCTTCTTCACCAGATTCAGCCTGTCCAATCACCTGAACATCCGCATGGTCTTCCAGCATTCTGCAAATTCCAGTACGAACTAATTCATGGTCGTCGACAACTAAAACTGTGATCACCTAGACTCTCCCTCATTAAAAAATCATTTTTTTGTTACATAAAGCAAAATAAGCTTGCAATGAAACTACAAAATTAGCAATCCTATTCGCAGATTAAATCTAAAACTTATCACATAGTGTCAAGAACAAAAAATGTTCGGCATTGTGTTTAAATGTAAGGCATATTAGAGGTAATACGCAAATCAATCTTACCTCTGTTAGTTGAGTGAAGGAATAGTGAAGAAAATAAACAAGTCTTTAAGGCATCTACTCGGCCTGTCCGTGTTAATCAGCATGAGCACGACAAGTTTTGCTGAAATCATTATGAATTCTGGCACAGCAGAGGGCGGATCCAGCATCAGCTGGTCTTCTGATGAAGTCAATCAGCTCATGAATGATAATTTGAGCGTATCTGCTGCAGAACCTTCACCACCAGGTTCAGCAACTGTTACGACGACGATTCGTCAGAGCAGTGCACCAGCGCCAGTACCGACAAAACCTGTACAGATTATTGATAATAGTCATTTTAGTAATCAACCTGCTGTAAGTGCGCGTGCAGCTCTGGTGATGGATTCACAGACAGGTGAAGTGTTATTCAGTAAAAATACCAATAATGCTTACCCGATTGCGTCGATTACCAAATTGATGACTGCAGTAGTGATTTCAGATGCGCGTTTGAATATGTCTGAAAAAATTACCCTGCAACAGGCTGATTTTTCCTGTGCAGGCTGTAAGAGCTCAAGTTCTACCTTAAGAGCCGGGGACAGTATGAATCGTGCTGAAGCCTTATTATTTGCTTTGATGAAGTCTGAGAACCCTGCTGCAGCCGCATTGGCGCGTACGTATCCAGGTGGTCGTGCAGCCTTTATTGCGAAGATGAATGCCAAAGCTAAAGAGCTGGGCATGAATTCAACCCACTATATGGAATCTACTGGCCTGCATCCTGGCAATGTGTCTTCTGCACGTGATTTGGGGATTCTGGTCAATACCGCTTCACAGTACGGCCTGATCCGTCAATTCTCTACCACTGCCAGCTATGATTTCAACCTAGGTTACCGTGTATTGAAATCCAACAACACCAATTCACTGGTGCGTAATGGTGGCTGGAATATCAATCTGTCTAAAACCGGTTATATTAATGAAGCAGGACGTTGTGTCGTCATGCACACCACCTTGAATAACCGTCCTGTGGTGGTCGTGGTATTAGGTGCGGATTCAACTGCTGCACGTACCAATGATGCGACTCGTCTGATGACCTGGGTGTCTAGCCTGCCTAAACAACGTGTTTAATCTTTTTTAAGCGCATATAAAAAGCCCTGCAATTGCAGG
>NZ_DFDO01000078.1:0-1543 GCF_002367915.1 Acinetobacter sp. UBA3025 | reverse complement strand
AGCCCTGCAATTGCAGGGCTTTTTTGATTTTGTATCTTACATATTAGAAAGAATAGATTCACGAACCTGTTCTAAAGTTGCGTCAATTGAAAGCATTACAGCATCAGAACATTGTTTGATCGCAGTATCCGGATCTTTCAGACCGTTACCAGTTACGGTACACACGATCACAGAACCTTCAGCAATTTTACCTGCTTTAATGTCACGGATTGCGCCACCGATTGAAGCTGCAGATGCAGGTTCTACGAATACGCCTTCATACATAGAAAGAAGACGTTGCGCTTCCAGAATCTCGGCATCAGTCAGTTCATCGAACCAGCCTTTAGAATCACGAACAACCGCTTTCGCATGGTTCCAGCTTTGTGGATTACCGATACGGATTGCAGTTGCAACAGTTTCAGGATTTTCAACAGGTGCACCACGAAGGAAAGGTGCAGCACCAGAAGCCTGGTAACCTACCATTGTTGGCAGACCTTCAGGTTTAGGACCAGTGAAGGCATCAGTTGCAGCGTCGTAAACCACTTGTTCAAACTCGCCAGCAGGCTGATTTGCAACCGCTTCGGTATAACCCATCCAGTGCGCAGTAATGTTACCCGCATTACCTACAGGCAGGCAGTGGTAATCTGGTGCACGGCCCAATTCATCCACGATTTCGTAAGCAATGGTTTTTTGACCTTGCAGACGGTACGGGTTGATTGAGTTCACGATAGTGACAGGTGCTTTATCAGCGATTTCTTTTACCAGACGCATACCGTCATCGAAGTTACCGCGGATTTGCATGGTGATCGCACCATACATCATCGCTTGCGCCATTTTACCCATCGCAATTTTGCCTTCTGGGATTAAAACAAACGCTTTGATACCTGCACGCGCTGCATAAGCTGCAGCAGCAGCTGAAGTATTACCTGTAGAAGCACAGATAATCGCTTTAGAGCCTTCTTCAACCGCTTTTGTTACCGCCATGGTCATACCACGGTCTTTAAATGAACCAGTCGGGTTTAAGCCCTCGTACTTCACATAAATTTCAACATTTTTGCCAATAATGCGCGGAATATTCGCAAGCTTAATCAGTGGCGTGTTACCTTCACCCAGAGAAACGGCTTTAGTAGTTGCAGACACTGGTAAACGGTCGCGATAGCGGTCAACTAAACCAGTATAACGATTGGCATTCGACATGATGATGTTCCAATTGTGTGTAGAGCTTGGCAAGGGGAGAGTGTCCCCTCGACCCGATTAATTATCAAGCGATTCTAAACGAATTCGTACAATTTCGCCATGAATGACAGGAAGAGCTTGAATTTGTTTTAACGCTTCATCCATTTTCGCTTCCTTGACTGGATCAGTCAGGATCACGATAGGAATAAGATCTTTCAGACGTGACTGCTGCAGAATTGCATCAATACTGATGCCTTCGCGGCTTAGAATAGAGGTTACTTCAGCCAGTACTCCGGTTTGATCTTCAGCATTGATCCGGATGTAGTATCCAGTCGTCATTTCTTCACGTGGCAGGATTGGCAGGTCACTTAAGCTTTCAAAAGCCAGT
>NZ_DFDO01000122.1:9956-15554 GCF_002367915.1 Acinetobacter sp. UBA3025 | reverse complement strand
AACCGCTCTTCCGATCTCACCAGGATATATAAGATCCAGTAGTTCCAACCCGCAAGGAAACCAGGGAATTTGCCCCAGTATTTATAAGCAAAATGGCTGAATGAACCTGCTACAGGTTCATGAACAATCATCTCACCCAATTGACGCATGATTAAGAATGCAATTAAGCCACCAATGGCATAGCCAAGAATAATAGAAGGACCCGCAGATTGGATCACCTGTGCGGAACCTAAGAATAAGCCTGTGCCAATTGCACCGCCCATGGCGATCAACTGAATATGACGGTTCTTTAAGCCACGCTGAAGTTGTGAAGACTCGTTATTCAAAGTGTTCAGCCCGACAATGTAAGAAATAGGTATAAAGATTGTAATGGAACAAAGATAAGAAGCCTAGAGCACCCGTCTGGATGAAATATTATTATCGTATTTATAAAAAAAATTATAAAAATAAATAGAATAAAAGATATGTGAATCAATATATTAATTTTATTGAAAATGTAACTGATGAGTTTGCTGTTTTTTTAACTCGACACAAATGCTGTTTTTTTATACTTAGGTCGGGCAAGGCAACTACTTGGCTTTAAACCGATTATACTCGTCTCACAAATATTCAATAATTTTGATCAGAATAAAGACAAGCCAGAGGAAGAAAGTATTCATGAGTTTCGCTGCCCAAATCAAAATCCCAGCCACTTATATGCGCGGAGGCACCAGTAAAGGGGTGTTCTTTAAACTGGACGATTTACCTGCTGCTGCACAACAGGCAGGCCGAATTCGGGACCAGTTATTATTAAGAGTGATCGGCAGCCCGGATCCATATGGCAAGCAGATTGATGGGATGGGCGGTGCCAGTTCAAGTACCAGCAAAACTGTGATTCTGTCTAAAAGTCAGCAAGAAAATCATGATGTGGATTATCTGTTTGGTCAGGTATCGATTGATCGCCCTTTTGTAGACTGGAGTGGTAATTGTGGCAATCTGACTGCAGCAGTTGGGGCATTTGCGATTTCCAATGGCCTGGTCGATCCTGCACGTATTCCTGAAAATGGGCTGTGTACGGTGCGAATCTGGCAGGCGAATATTCAGAAAACCATTATCGCCCATGTACCGATGCAGAATGGTCAGGTTCAGGAATTAGGTGATTTTGAGCTGGATGGCGTAACTTTCCCAGCAGCCGAAGTACAGATTGAATTTCTGGATCCTGCCGATGATGATGCCGAGGGCGGTTCAATGTTTCCGACCGGAAATTTAACCGATACGCTAGAAGTACCGAATATTGGCAGCTTTGAAGTAACGATGATTAATGCTGGGATCCCGACAGTTTTCTTAAAGGCAGAAGATCTGGGCTATAACGGTACCGAGTTACAGGATCATATCAATAATGATGCAGCCGCTTTGGTGAAGTTTGAAACCATTCGAGCCTATGCTGCTCAACAGATGGGTCTGATTCAGGATATTAGTGAAGCTGTTACACGTCAGCATACGCCAAAGATCGCCTTTGTGGCTTCGCCAAAGACTTATACGTCCTCTAGTGGTAAGGAAGTTACCGAAGCAGATAGCGATATTCTGGTCCGTGCCTTATCGATGGGTAAGTTGCATCATGCCATGATGGGAACGGCGGCCGTAGCGATTGGGACAGCGGCAGCGATTCCGGGAACCTTGGTCAATTGTGTTGCAGGTGGCGGGGAGCGTGAATCAGTCCGCTTTGGTCATCCTTCCGGTACCTTAAGAGTGGGTGCGCAAGCAGTGCAGGAAAATGGAGAATGGAAAGTGAAAAAAGCCATCATGAGCCGTAGTGCTCGTGTGCTAATGGAAGGTTGGGTGCGTGTTCCTGAAGATGCTCTTTCTTAAAATTATTTCTTGAGAAAATTAGCCTAAGTAAAACCATCAGTTCTCTGGTGGTTTTTTTATTAAAAAAGATATTTCTGATTTGATTATTTTTAGTCTCAATACAGAATTATGAAACAACATTTGGATTTAAGACTGAAAATTCAAAGCAATTCTAGGTACAATGCCTGATAACAGACAGGCACTTATAAACTGTCATTTTATTATTCTGGCTACGTATTCGAGGCGAATGTGTCATCTATCACTGACGTATCAACCCATGCACTAACTCAAGCACAACAACGGATTCAACACGATTTAATGACTGCTTTGGAAGCCTTTTCCATTCCGGAACCGTTAAAGTCGGCAGTACATCATGCCGTAATGCTAGGAGGAAAGCGGGTACGTCCAGCACTCTGTTATGCCACTGCCGCTTTAAAACCGAATCAGAATAGTGCTGCGGTACGCCGTGCCGCAGTTGCGATCGAGTTTATTCATTGCTATTCACTGGCACATGATGATCTGCCATGTATGGACAATGACTTGTTACGTCGTGGTCAGCCAACCTGTCATGCTGCTTTTGGTGAAGATACGGCTCTTTTGGCGGGTGATATTTTGCAATCTATGGCGTTTGAAATTCTGGGTAGTCGTCTGTTTGATCAGGGGCCTGCAGTAGAACCTGCGATTGTCTTGAAGCAGATGCAGATTCTGGCGACTGCTTCCTCGAAAATGGTCAATGGTCAGGTACTGGATTTACAGGCCGAAGGCAAAAAAATTGATCAGGAAGCACTGGAGACGATTCACCGAAATAAAACCGGTGCCTTGATCAGTGCAGCGATTATGATGGCAGCGGTGACGATCTTTGAAGGGACTGATCTGGCCATTCCAAAATTGCGTGAATTCGGGCAAGCCATTGGTCTTGCTTTCCAGGTGCAGGACGATATTCTGGATATTATTTCTGATACAGAAGTGCTGGGTAAAACCGCGGGCAAGGATGAACAGGTGGAGAAGTCAACTTATCCAGCATTGATGGGTTTAGAGAAAGCCCAAGCCTATGCACAGCAATTACATGATCAGGCCATGACTGCACTGAATCATTTTGATGGTCAGGCTGATGATCTGATGCAGATTACCCAGTTCCTGCTAACACGTAAAAGCTGATTTGAATAAACTAATCTTCCTGAAATCAGCTTAAAACAAGCATAAAAAAGAGGACTTAAAGTCCTCTTTTCTTTTATATTGAATTACTTGCTTTCGTTATACAGACGTTCTGCCTGTTCAAAGCGTGTTGTAATTTCAGCTGTTGGTGCTTTGCCTAAGAGACTTACAACTACAATCGCAATCCAAGAACAGATAAAGCCTGGAATAATTTCATAGATGCCGGCTGGAATAAAACCAAGACCTGTTCCACCAACAGTATTCTTCCACAGAATCACCATACATGCACCAACGATCATGCCTGCCAAGGCACCATTCAAGGTCATACGTTTCCAGAACAGAGACAGAATAATCAGTGGACCAAAAGCAGCGCCAAAACCTGCCCAGGCATACGCCACCAGACCAAGCACTTTAGATTCAGGATTACCAGCCATCCAGATCGCCAGTAAAGCAATGAGAAGTACCATCAGACGACCGACCCAAACCAGCTCTTTTTGTGAGGCATTTTTACGCAGGAATGATTTATAGAAGTCTTCAGTCAGGGTACTTGAACAAACCAGTAACTGACAGCTAAGCGTACTCATTACTGCAGCAAGAATTGCCGCTAGAACCACACCGGCAATCCATGGATTAAACAGAATTTTAGTTAGTTCCATAAATACGGTTTCAGGATTGGCATTCACCACAGCAGCGAGTTCCGGATGTTGCTGGAAATAGGCAATACCAAAGAAACCTGCAGCTACTGCGCCACCGAGACAAAGGGTCATCCAGGTCATCCCGATACGGCGTGCATTCGGAATTGACTTCACTGAATCGGCTGCCATGAAACGTACTAAAATATGCGGCTGACCAAAATAACCCAAACCCCATGCCATTAATGACAGGATTGCGATAGTACTCAGATCACCGACCAAGTTCATGGCCTGTGGACGTGCGGCTTCCAAAGCGAGCGTAACTTGCGACATATCTGAAAAAGTCAGGATGGTTACGATTGGCGTAAGAAGCAGGGCGAAGATCATCAGGGTTGCCTGAATGGTATCCGTCCAGCTGACTGCTAGGAAACCGCCAATAAACACATAACTGATCGTTGCAATCGCACTGATCCAGAGCGCTGTACTATAAGACATGTCGAACATACTTTCGAACAGCCGCGCACCTGCCACCATGCCTGAAGCACAGTAAATTGCAAAGAAAATCAGAATGACAAATGCAGAAACCACACGCAGTACTTTTTTCTGATCGTTAAAACGGTTCGAGAAATAGTCCGGTAGGGTCAGGGCATTATGCTGGACTTCGGTATGGACCCGTAAACGACCCGCAACCAGCAGCCAGTTCAGCCAGGCACCGATAATCAGACCAATCGCAATCCACATTTCAGACAGGCCTGAAAGATAAATTGCACCCGGCAAGCCCATCAGCAGCCAGCCACTCATGTCGGAAGCCCCTGCAGAAAGTGCAGTTACGAAACTACCTAAACGTCGGCCCCCTAAGATGTAATCAGAAAAGTTGTTTGTCGCGCGGTATGCCATCAGGCCAATCACGACCATGCCGACAATATAAAAAAGAAAGGTAATTAAGGTTGGATTTAGGGAGCTCATACGGTATCCATTTTTAAGTTGGACAGTAGATCGAAACAAGGATTATGACAGATGCGAAAGACTTTAATCCGAAAGCCAGGCAACATCGAATCCAGAGGATTTCAAAAATAAACGCGAAATTTAACCATAAATTCACAATCTTTGCTGAGATTTTCTTATTTTGAAAGAAAATAGGCAACCAATTGGCTGCCTATTGTGAAGTATCTCTGAAATTTAGTGACGTCCCATCACACCGCGAATGGTATTCAGCACATCGGCAGGCAAGACCACAGTCTTGGCATTTGGAGACTTGGCCATATCCTGCATGGCTTTGACATATTGTTCACCCAACAGATAAGCCACAGGAATTTCCTTATCGCCAATTGCCTGACTCACCATATCAATCGCACGCTGTGAAGATTCTGCCAGTACGACTTGCGCTTCTGCATCACGACGTGACGCTTCCAGACGACCATCAGCTTCCAGAATGGCGGCCTGTTTTTCACCATCCGCTTTAGTGACGGTTGCACGACGTTGACGCTCTGCCGCTGCCTGTTCTTCCATCGCCGTCTGCATGGTTACAGAAGGTTTAATATCCTGGATTTCAACCGTTTTTAAGGTGATTCCCCAGTCTGAAATATCATCAGAAATACTAGACTTTAAACGTGCCTTGATATGATCACGCGAAGATAAGGCATCATCCAGATCCATTTCACCCACGATTGAACGTAGCGAAGTTTGTACCAGGTTCTGAATTGCCCATGAGTAGTTCTCAATCCCGTACACGGCTTTTTCAGGAGTGGTCAGGTTGATATAAGCCACCGCATTCATCAGCAAGACGGCGTTATCACGTGTAATTACTTCCTGCGAAGGAATATCCAGAACAATATCTTTGGTGGTGACTTTATAAGCCACTTCATCTACATAAGGAATAACAAAATTCAGGCCAGGATTAAGTGTAGTGTGGTATTTACCCAGACGTTGCACGATCCACTTATAGCCTTGTGGAACAATCCGTACACCTTTAAAAATGGTAATC
>NZ_DFDO01000122.1:9384-9795 GCF_002367915.1 Acinetobacter sp. UBA3025 | reverse complement strand
TTAAAAATGGTAATCGCAACAAAGGCCAAGAACGCAATAACAATGATAGTGCCAGCAGACATAATTTATTCACCTTTTTCGTTTTGATATTGAGTGCTGTGGGGCTGTACAACCAGGTCATTTCCCAAGATATCGACAACACGGACACGATCTCCAACCTGAACTTTATCCAGAGCACGGCAATCCCATTCATCCGAGCCTAAAACTGGCAGCGGAAAACGAACCCGAATCTGATCCTGTTCAAGATCGGTCTGAATCACCATGCCAATTTGGCCAATAGTGGCCTCACGCGACAAGCCGGCTTTGGTCTTGTCGATAGAAAGCGGCTTGATAAACTTAAACCAAAGCAAGGTACAAAGAACAGACAGGATGATCCAGGTCAGGATCTGGGTGGTCAGTCCCATCATCGGG
>NZ_DFDO01000122.1:0-9256 GCF_002367915.1 Acinetobacter sp. UBA3025 | reverse complement strand
CGGGAACATCCAGTACAGAATGCCGACCATAATGGCACCAATCCCGAACCAGAGGGCAGCAAAAGCGGGCAGGAGTAATTCTGACAGAATAAGAAGTATTCCCAATACAAACCAGTGCCAAGGTTCAAGAACTAATTCCATATCGTGACCTATATTGCTAAGTATTTAATTAATCATCATCTTTATATGATTTACTTCCAATGTAGCAGATGCTGCAGCAGATGAATATAAAAAATTTCTGATTAAAATTTTGCCGGTCGTGCAGGCTTGAATGCAGCCGGAGACTGCCTAAAATCACTGATGGCTTTTTCAATTGAACGGATTTTCAGTTGCGCGGCTTTTTCACCTTCAAGAATGGTCTCATTGCTGGCTTTTAAATCCAGCGTACCAATATGACCTACTTTAGGCTGGATCACGATATTAGCTTGCCTGAGTTCTTCATTGATACTTTGCTGACCCATAATATTAATAGTCTGGTCCAGTACGCCCCACATGTTGAGTGCTTTATTGCTGTCCGGACGTGCAGATATATCTACGGCAATAACAATATCTGCTCCCATATCTTTGGCCGTTTTTACTGGAATTGGACTAACCAGACCGCCATCGACATATTTTGTACCGCCAATTACAGCGGGCACAAAGACATTCGGAATACTGCAAGAGGCACGCACGGCTTGTCCGGCATTGCCTTTGATAAAGTCAGCTTTACGGCCATTGTCTAGGCGGGTTGCCACTGCCGCGAAGCGAATCGGGAACTGTTCAATCGGTTTATTCGCCACATTTTTATTGACGAAATCCTGCAGTTTCTGTCCGGCAATAATCCCTTGGCGGTTCAGGGTTAAATCACGAATATCGGATTCTTTAAAGTTCAAGGCGATTTGCTGCAACTGATAAGGAGATTTGCCGCTGGCATATAGACTGCCCACGAAGCTTCCGGCACTAGTTCCAGTAACAATCTTCGGTTTGATGCCGTGCGATTCGAGGACTTTGAGTACCCCGATATGGGCAAAGCCTTTGGCACCGCCACCACCGAGCGCAATAGCCACCACAGGTTCACGAGCCTGAAGAGGAGTAGAGGTTGTTGGGGTTTTAGTAGCTTTATCACATGCTGCAAGGCTTAAACCCAAGCAGCCAATCAGAGCATAACGGGTTAATTTCATTATAAAAAACTGGCGATTAAATCAACAAAATTCAGGCTATCACATCAAAAAAAGCCAGTTTTGCCTAGTCTTTTTTCAAAAGCTTTTGTAACGGCTTGGCGACCCAATCCGGATTTTTGGCCGAAAATTTACCTTCATAATGCTTATAGATCTGTTCCAGATCATATTCATAATCACCTGTCAGGTGATATACACCGAGGATATGAACGGTCTTGATGTCATAGTCAAAGGAAAACATCACAATCGGCAAATGGGCTGCCTTGGCAATATGATAAAAACCACTGCGGATTTTTTCTGGCGCCTTGCGAGTACCTTCCGGTGCCATACCTACCCAGATCCGATCAGTCTTATTAATGACATCAACAATCTGTCGGGTATGTCCTTGAGGGGTATCACGTACAACCGGAACCACACCAATCCATTCCAGGATCGGTTTAAGTGGTGTGCGGAATAAACTGTCCTTGCCAAAAATCGTGATCTGAATGCCGAGACCGAGCAAAGCATTGAAGCCCAGCCAGGCATCGATATTCGAGGTATGCGGGGAAATAATCGCTACTGCTTTAGGCAGGTTAGGGAATTCGCCTTTGAGCTGCCAGCCCTGAGCCAGAAATAGCTGTTTAAACAGGGCTTGGCTCAGTTTACCTCCGCGGGAGGGAACCAATGGAGGGAGTCTGGGGAAACGTGTTGTACTCATCAATGTCTCATCCTGAAACGTATTTTTCTTTATTTTTGATCATATTAGACTGTTGTAAAATCTGGATCATTGGCAAAATGTATAGCGATGATGGATGCTTTTAGCATTTTTACCTTAAGGACCTGTGCTGAATATGCGGAATACTTATATTTTACTGTTTTCCCTATATTGGGCACAGGGGCTTCCGGTCGGGTTTATGACGCACGCTTTACCTGTAATTTTACGAGCTGAAGGCGTATCTCTGGCACATATTGGTGGCTTTGGTCTGCTCATGCTGCCATGGTCGATTAAAATCTTCTGGGCACCTTTAGTCGATCAGCATGGATCAAAATCTCGAGGCCATTATCGAAGCTGGATTATTCCTTTGCAATGGCTTTCTGTCGCTGTGCTGATAGGACTGTCTTTTTTGCCGATCCAAGCTTTAAACCAGCCGCTGTATCTGCTGATCTTTTTTATCACGTTGTTAGTGATGAATGGGATCGGTGCTACTCAGGATATTGCTACAGATGGACTGGCAGTCAATATTCTGAAAAATGAACAGCAACACTGGGGTAATACCTTTCAGGTGATTGGCTCCCGCTTGGGCTTTATTGTTGGAGGCGGGGCAATCCTGTGGTTACTCGATTTTTTGCATTGGCAGATAACCTTTTTACTGCTGGCAGCTCTGGTCTTTCTGAATACTTTACCGGTGTTATGGTTTAAAGAGCCGGATCATCAAAAGATGGTTTCTTCATCATCTGAAAAATTACCTGCTCGGACTAGAATCAAAGCTTATTTTCAATATTTTTTAGCTGATTCTACCTTGGCGACATGGCTGCTGGTTTTACTGACCTTTAAAGTGGCAGATGGTCTGTCTGGGCCCTTATTAAAACCTTTGATGGTCGATTTGGGACTGAGTTTTAGTCAGATTGGTATTTATGTCACCATGCTTGGTGCTTTTGCAGCATTAATTGGCGCAGGGCTAGCAGGCTGGTGTTTGAAATACTGGTCGCGCAGCTGGAGTTTAATGATTTTCTCTATTCTTAAAATACTCAGTCTAATCGCTTATGCCTGGCTGGCTGCACAATATGAAGCCCAGAACAAAGTAGCAAACTGGATCATTTATCTCATTAATGCTGTTGAAGATATGGTATCGGCCATGCTCCTAGTGGTTATGCTGACCTTGGTGATGCAATACAGTCGTAAGCATCTGGCAGGGACTGATTTCACCTTTCAGGTTGCCTTGATGGCTACTATAAGCGGGGGACTTTATAGCCTGAGCGGGCTACTAGGGGACGCTTTAGGTTACCGAAACTATCTAAATTTGATCGTAATCATCGCGATTTTTTGCCTGATTCCTATTTTCCGATGGATGAAAGTAGCGAAAAATATTTAAAATCTCTTATGAATAAGTAAGTTAATTCACTCCCCACCTAAAGTATTAAAAAGAATATGTAAATATTTTTTTAATAATTTTGTAATATAGACGCCGTGTGTATTATTTGTAACAAAATAAGTTAAAGGATTTTTTAATGAAAACTAAGTTAGCAACAGCAATCGCACTCAGCCTTTTAGCGGGGACTACATTTGCAGCACCAACTTTCTATGGTGAAATTGATGCAACAGTAGATTACTTACCTGAAGACAATGCCAGCGGTAACCGTGATGTTGTGGAATTAAATAGTAATAACTCATTTATCGGTATTAAAGGTGATGAAAAACTGACTGATCGTTTAAGTGGTCTTTATCAAGCTGAATTTACATTCTATGTAGATAATGGGGGAAGCAGCGATACATTTGTTCCACGTAACCTTTTAGTCGGTTTAAAAGATGAAAAGCTGGGTACAGTAAAATTGGGTAAAATCGATACACCTGTGAAACAGCTTTCTGCGGTAGTTGATACGTTTAATAACTATATTGCAAATAGAGCTGACGTAAATGGTATTTTTACTGGTGAGAACCGTATTGATAACGTTGTAGTTTATGAAGCTCCAGCACTCGCTGTAGGTGAAGGTAAACTTAAAGCAACTGCACTTTTGGCTACGGGTGAAGCTAGTGGTATCAGCTCTTCTAAAGGTGGTGCTAAAGTTGCAGGCCGTGGTTTAGGTGATGCATGGTCAGCATCTGTAGTATATGACAGTAAACCTGTAGTTTTAGGTCTTGGTTATGACAAAGCGATTCCATCAAACTTTGCAGGTCGTGGCTTTGTAAATGCTTCTGCTCCAGAAGTAACAGGTGGGGTAGCAGGTAGTGCATTCGCAGCAGCCAACACTGTTCGTGCGATTGGTCGTGTAAACCTTGATGGCGGTCTATCTCTACGTGCTCTATATCAAACTTCAGAAGTTGAAGAGGTTGCGGGTAATGATGCTGCAGCTACCATCATTGATGATGCACAAGGCTGGTTAATTGGTGCTGAATACAACCTGCCAAATGCAAAAAACTGGACAGTTAAAGGCCAATATAGTCAGAACACGACTGAATTTAACAATGGAACAGCTGATTACGAAGCACAGCAAATCTTGTTAGGCGCAGACTATGCATTCTCTAAACAAGTTAAAGCATATGGCTATGCAGGTGCCTTATTCCTTGAAAGAGGCGCAGCTGAAACTAAACAACCAGTAGTTGGTACAGGTATTGAATACAAGTTCTAATTTTAGAACAAAATAAAAGCGGTGCTTCGGCATCGCTTTTTTTATGCCTAAAACAACAAAACTTAGCAATTTTAGATCTAATCCTGAAAGTTCCCAGCTGTTACCATGACAGAAAACCTTCTATTCCTTTTTAAATTATGACCATTCAAGCAGTTTTATTCGATCTCGACAATACCTTGACACACCGTGATCTGACAACACAGGCTTATAGCCGTTATCTGGCAGAATATTATGCTTCGGCACTAGCACAGGTTGAACTTGAGAAAATTATCGAAATTGTACGACGCATTGATAATGGCGGTTATCCGAAAAAGAAATTGCTGACTCATGGCAGTATTGGCGCTTCAGCTGCATATGCATTGTTGCAGGAATTATCTTGGTTAACTCCACCAGATCTAGAGGAGCTAGCGCAGTTCTGGTTTAGCCAGTTTGGACGTTACGCCGTAGAGATGCCGCAAGCAGGGCAAGTATTAAAACAGCTTAAAACTGAAGGTTATCGATTGGCCATTGTATCCAATGGCGGACATGAGACCCGATTAAATACCATTCGCGGTTTAGGTATTGCAAATTATTTTGATGAGATTATCAGTTCAGGATTGGTCGGCTTTAATAAACCGCAACCGGAAATTTTCCAGATTACCGCAGAGCGTTTAGGCGTGCAGCCAGAACAATGTCTTTATATTGGCGATCACCCTGTCAATGATGTTCAAGGCGCAACAGCCGCAGGTATGCATGCTTTATGGATGCAAGGTTTCCATCCGGATGCCGGACATATTCAATATAAGATTCAGCAATTACCAGAAATCTTTGATCATTTGCAGCGGCTTAAGCAGCTTTAAGTAATCCGGTGGCTATTCATGGCTTTTGCCCATTGATGAGAATGACAGCGTGGACAAGTTTGTTCCGCTTCTTTTAAATGCTGGACTTGACCGCAATAAATACAAGCATAAAGCTCTTCTGGCTTGACTTCTTTGACTATGCAGCAGGATTTAGGGAAAAGCGGGAGCCCATGCCGAACATCATCTGGATGGAAATACAAAATGCTGAATTTACCGTCAGTTTCCAGTAAACCCAAGCGCACCTGACCCAAGTGTTCAATGCCTTGCTGACGCATCTCCGCAAAGAATTCATCATGCGACATTTTACCTTTTTTAATTTCTTCAACGACCAGTACGCCATCTTCCACGATATAAATCGGTTTACCTTCCAGCAGGTCTTCGAACCATTGATATTTCATCATGAGCCAAGTAGTTAGGCGATACATGACAATAATGACCGACATCACCAAAACTGCCTGAATCAGGGGAATATCTTCTGTAAACATCGGATCGCCGGCAATAGAACCCAAGGCAAGAATGATGGTGACTTCAAAGATCGAAAGTTGTCGTACCCCACGTTTACCTGTCAGCCGCAGAAACAGGATAATCATCGCGTACATCACTACACAGCGCAGCAAAATTTCTGTGGCAAATTCCCAGGTCGTATCATTTATAAATATGGTGGCCCAGTCCATTGTTATTATTCCAGATCACTCTTTGTTACGAGTCTATCAATCTCGGCTGTTAGTTTGCTGCTGTAATTGTGTAAGTTTTTGAATAAAAATAAATTATGTTTTTTGAATATGATTGCTATGAGTGAAAGATATAGCGATTTTAAGAAAATAAGATAGATATTTCATGTAAATATTGATTGATTATTCAACAGAGTAAAATTTGAACCAGTTCACATTTTACTCTGTGTGATTTTTAATCAGTACAAATAATATCCTACTGAAATATATCAAGATAAAATCTGAGCAATTTCCTAGGAATAATGAGAACTATTTAATGATTTGTAATCAAATAACGTGATACTTATAAATTTCTGTATGTTGAGGCCTGAAAAATATAGCGATTAAAGCAAGCTAAAAATCTGTTTTTTAAATTAAAAATATTGATTTTGACTTCCAAGAAAGGATGTATTGTGAAAAAGATATTCACGCTTTTAACGGTTATGGGCTTAAGTACAGCGGTATTTGCAGATGCAGACTGGAACTATGATCAGCCTGAACAATGGTCGACTCTAAACCAGAAATATTCAGCCTGTAATGGACTGAACCAGTCACCAATCAATATCGAGCGAACAGTCAAAGCCGAACTGGAACCGCTCAAGTTTAGCTATAACACTATGATTCACACAATTGAAAATAAAGGTCATACCGTTCAAGTAGACTTTGCTCAAGGCGGAGAATTGCAGCTGGATGATGAAACTTTTGTGCTGAAACAGTTTCATCTGCATAGCCCAAGTGAGAACCTGATTAAGGGCAAGAGCTATCCTCTAGAGATTCATTTTGTCCATGCCAATGCTCAAGGGGAACTTGCTGTAGTGGCGATGATGTTTGCGCAGGGTACAGAAAATCCGATGCTAAAACGTATGTGGAATCGCCTGCCGAAAAAGCAAGGTGAAAAAGTTGTCTTGAAGAACCCACAACCTGTAAATGAGATGTTGCCTAAGAATCTGGATTATTACCGCTTTAGTGGATCACTGACAACACCGCCATGTTCTGAAGGCGTGCGCTGGTTGATTCTGAAAGAAATCCAGCAGGCCTCAAAGCAACAGATTTCAGAATTTTCCAAGCTAATGGGACATTCAAATAACCGTCCGGTACAGCCCTTAAATGGCCGTGTGGTACTGGAATAATAAACAGCAGCATGGAAAAAGCAGACACAGTTCTGCTTTTTTTAATTCTGATACAAATTTCAATAGCCTAAGGTGAAAAGAACTTTGTGGCGAATGCTGAAAGAATTAATATAGATAAGATTTCCTTGGGTCTTTCTGCTGCCATGCTCTTTGACTTAAAAACCATGATCCAGCCATTCACAGCGCTTTCGCCACAGCAGAAGAAGCTGGATCGTCTGATTGATAAAATCGAACAGCAGAAGTTGGAGTTAAAACAATGGCAACAGGCTGAAGAAGACCTACAGCAATATACGCATAAAACTTTCATGCCGGTCTATCATGAATTGCATGGTGTGCTGTTTGAGCAGCTCGAACAGCTCTGGAACCACTTGCAGGAAACAGATTTTACCAAGGCCGAGTTGGTAGTACTGGATGAGAAGATTCAATACCTGGCAGATTATCTGCAAGATTCTCAGGCGATGTCAGCGCAAGAAGCCAATAAGGTAAATGAAATCTTCACCTATTATCAGCAGCGTGCCGAACATGCCCAATTCAGAAAAAGCCAAAAAAAGACCAATGAACTGGAAAGGTTTTTTAAGAATGAAAATGTCCCAGATCCGGCAGATGCTGAGGGATTTGAAGAATGGGCTTCTGATCATTTTCAGCAAATCCGCGAGCAGGCCAAACTAAAACGCCAGCAGGAAAAGCAGGAACAGGCAGCCGCAATGGCAGAGCAGTCAGTGAAATCGGTGTATTTAAAGATTGCTGCGGCGATTCATCCAGATCGTGAAGCAAATGATGTAAAAAAGATTAAAAAAACTGAATTGTTGCAACGTGCCAATGAGGCCTATGCAGAACAAGATTTGTTTGCTTTACTGAAAATGCAGCTTCAGATTGAGCAAGACCGAGATCCTTCGCAAAAGAGTTTAAGTGCAGAGCAAGTCAAGCTGTATCAACTGGCTTTGGATGTGCAGAGCCAGAAGTTACAAGAGCAGATTGATGCATTGATCAATCGACTGGTCTGGTCATCGAAAACCAGAATTGCAGTAAAAAAAGCAAAGGGAAAAGTTCAAATTGCTGATCTGTATAAGCAGATTGATGAAGATACTGCCACTATAAAACAGCAGATTAAAGTCGAAAAAGAACGCCTGATGTATATCAAAAAGGTGAAAGGATTAGAGATGTTTTTAAGGCATGGCATGTTTTAACTTATTTAGAAGCACTTCTCCCTTTGGGATGAGAAGCGCTGCTTCGCAAGGGGGTGAGAGTTAGCCATCCCAATCATCATCTCTTCCATTAGCTTTATTTTCGAATCCTTTTCTGAGCATTTTGATTAAGTCATTTTCCTCTTCTGAAAGAATAGAAAGATCAGCAGAGTTGATTATGTTTGATATGCGAGGAATGTTTAAGAACTTTATAACAGTATCAGCTTTAATATATCTTTTGACATGAGGTTTAGTATAGGAACCGCCATAAGATGTAGTACTTTGGATCATTGTCTTAAGTATCTTTAGAATGCCTTGTATATCCTGAGTTTCGGATTCAAACCAATTAAGAGTATCAGAAGAGTTCCCCCATTCTATCCAAAGATACATAAATGAACGGAATGATGGGTTTTTAATTATAGAGTCATGGTTTGAGATACAAAATTGACTTAATTTAAGAATAAAATCTTTTTTGAGTTGTTCAAAATCTGAATCATCTAATAGAGTATCAGCATTATTATCTCTAGATTTATGTTCTTCAATTAGAATATCTTTAATAATAGAGAAATTTAGATATTGATTAATATAGTCAGATAGAAGTTTGGCTCTTTCTTTATTATTAGGCAAACTTTCTAAACACTGTAATGCCAATCTGAATAAACGTCTTTGTGCTGTAAAGAAAAAACCACTGCTTGAGTCACTATTGATTTCTTCACCCGCATCTAACATTGCATATAGATATGATTCGAAATTTTCTTTAGGAACTTGTTTACTATATGCTTCAAATTTAGATAAAAAATCTTCTAACACGTTTCTTGCATCTAAGGCGAGGATTTTATCTTTTAGCTGTTCTCTATTAGCAGTTAGTTTCAGGAAATTTATAAAGTCGGACGTAGAAAAGTCTTCACT
>NZ_DFDO01000234.1:0-5598 GCF_002367915.1 Acinetobacter sp. UBA3025 | reverse complement strand
AAATAAAATAAATTTAATGCACAACTCGACAATCTGCAATTTAAACAAGGCCTTGCTATTGCGCCGCGCTACCAGATAAGCAGAACTTGGCGGATTACAGAAAATCGCCCAATATCCCAGAGCTAAAATCTGGAAATACTGTGAAATTCCAACCCATTCCTTGCCAAAAATCCAGAGGTACAAAGATTCCGGTATGACAAAGAAAATGGCAAATAGGGGCAAAGACACTACGCTAAGTAGCACGCTACTTTTTAAAGCCGGTTTATTGGTTTGGGTATTTTTAAACAGGCGAATAAAGAATTGACGCAAGGTCTGCGATATCAGGTTAATAGGTACCCGTAAAGTTCGCTCAACAATGGCATAAAAACCCATCGCCTGCACACCGATAAAATGTGACACCACATAATATGGCAAGTTATGTGAAAAACTGTTTAGCAAGGCATGTGGCGTATTGGAATAAATAAAATCTTTATAGTTTTTAAATACCTGCCAGCTGATCTGATACAGTTGATTCTTCAAAATATAAGACAACACCGCGATGATCATGATCACTGAACTGATCATATAGCTGTCAATCAAGGCAATACGCATCAGCAGCGGCAAACTCAGCTGGACTGCAATCACAATCAGGCTACGGAAAATATTCAGCCCGGCACAAAAATATTCAGCATGTGCAGCAAATTTATAATTGTACAGGCTCTGAATCAGAGTATTGACCAGTACACCGCTACAGATCGCAGCCACCGTATCAAAGTGAAAGATGAAGCTTAATACCAGACCACTAATCAGTGTCAGAATCAGAGAAAAAATGGTGCCTTCAAAAATCAGGCTTTTTTTCTCCTGCTCTTCTGCGATGAGTAGAGCCTGATCCAGACGCAAATTGGCCACCGTGGATAAGACACTAACCACGGCCAAAGCAATGCCATACTCGCCAAAGTCCTGCACCGAATACAGGCGCGTTAAAACAGGAAGTGCGATAAATGTCATTATCGCACCTACAAGTAAACTTAGGGTAATTAAACCAACAGATTGGTATTTGGCGAGCAGACGCGCAATCATGTCAGATTGTGAACATACCACTGCATTGCCAGTTGAATACCTTCAGCAATTTTATATTGTGGCGCATAGCCCAAATGCTGCTGAATCTTGGCAATACTGGCCTGAGAATGACGCACATCACCCGCACGGAAATCACGATAAATCGGATCCTTATCATACTGCACACCATTTTCAGCTAAAGCATTCTGAATGGCGCGATACAGTTCATTCAAGGTAGTACGATCACCCACCGCGACATTATAAACCTGATTTTTGGCATTTTCATTGGTGGTAGTGGCTGCCAGAATATTGGCCTGTACCGTATTCTCAATAAAGCAGAAATCACGGCTGGTTTCACCATCACCATTAATGAACACATCATCGCCAGCGATCATCGATGCTGTCCATTTTGGAATCACCGCCGCATAGGCACCATTCGGATCCTGACGCTTGCCAAAAACATTAAAGTAACGCAGACCAATCGATTTAAAACCGTAAGCACGAGCAAACACATCGGCATACAGCTCATTGACATATTTGGTCACGGCATAAGGGGATAAAGGATGACCAATATGCTCTTCCACTTTAGGCAGAGCCGGATGATCACCATAAGTCGAGCTACTAGCAGCGTAGGTAAAGCTGGAAACACCAGCATCCCGTGCCGCAGTCAATATATTTAGAAAACCGCTGATATTGGTTTCATTAGTGGTAATCGGATCAGCAATAGAACGTGGCACGGAGCCCAGTGCAGCTTCATGCAAAACATAGTCCACATCTGCACAGGCTTTTTGACAGTCTGCCAAATTACGGATATCACCTTTGATAAAATGGAAATTTGTCCACTGCTCGGCACTGACCTGTGACTGAACTTCATCTAGATTATACTGATGACCAGTGGCGAAATTATCCAGGCCTACTACTTTCTGATTCAGTTTTAGCAAGGTTTCCAGCAGGTTAGAGCCAATAAAGCCTGCAACACCTGTCACCAGCCAGGTTTTCGGTGCCTGCTGCAACTGCTCACACACCGTTTGGTATTGGTTCATTCTTTTTAAATCCTAAATGATGCAAATGGGTTACAGACGTAGATCTGACTCGGCCTGACTGAATATATATTTCAGGTCATACAGGACATGATTGACCTTACCTAGAGCACGAATCTGTGCCGCTCCCATCGCTTTAAACTGTTCATGCGCTACAGCCAGAATCACTGCATCATATTCACCATTTTTCAGCTCAGTGATTGGTTGAATACCATATTCATGCTCTGCTTCAGCAGCATCAATCCAGGGATCATAGATATCCGCCTGAATATGATATTCCTGCAGCTCATGCACGATATCAATCACTTTGGTATTACGGATATCCGGACAGTTTTCCTTAAAGCTCAAGCCGAGTACCAGCACTTTGGCACCTTCTACCTGAATCTTTTTCTTGATCATGTCTTTGACCAGCTGGGTTACCACATAGGCTCCCATACCATCATTCAGGCGACGGCCTGCCAGAATAATTTCAGGATGGTAGCCAATGGATTGTGCCTTATGGGTTAAATAGTACGGGTCTACGCCAATACAATGACCACCAACCAAACCTGGACGAAAGGGCAAGAAATTCCACTTGGTACCTGCTGCCTGCAGTACGGCTTCAGTATCAATACCCATTTTATTGAAGATCACCGCCAGCTCATTGATTAATGCGATATTCACGTCACGCTGGGTATTTTCAATCACTTTCGCTGCTTCTGCGACTTTGATACTTGGCGCCTTATGTGTACCTGCCTGAATAATCAGCTTATAGACCTGATCAACATAGTCCGCCACTTCTGGGGTAGAACCTGAAGTAATTTTCAAAATATTAGTCACGCGGTGCTGTTTGTCGCCTGGGTTAATTCGTTCCGGGCTATAGCCAGCAAAGAAATCGGTATTGAATATTAAACCTGACACCTGTTCCAGTACCGGAATACAGGCCTCTTCAGTCGCACCTGGATAAACAGTGGATTCATAAACCACCACATCACCTTTGGACAAAACTTGTCCAATACTTCGTGATGCTTTAATCAATGGAGTGAGATCTGGCTGTTTAAACTGATCAATGGGAGTTGGAACAGTCACGATATAGAAGTTGCAATCTTTGAGATCTTCTAAATTGGCAGTGTAACGTAATCTTGTCGCTTGTGCTAATTCTTCCGGAGACACTTCCAAGGTATGGTCTTTACCAGACTTGAGTTCATCGATGCGTTTTTGGTGAATATCAAATCCGATGACTGGGACTTGTTTACCGAATTCAACAGCCAAAGGTAAACCGACGTAACCTAATCCGATAATGGCAATTTTGAGTTCTGAGAGCTCTAGCATTAATCCAGACCTTGTAACATAAATTTAATAAAATAAACCGAGTGACAAATAGAGTCACTATATACCAGCAATTTTAGCATATAAGGCAGTAAGTAAAATTTTTTATGTAGTTTTAAGATAATTCCTTATTTTTTCTTTTTTAAATATTATGTATATAAACATATGAAGTAAGCGTCCGCTGAATCCCATACCTATTTTTTAATTTTGGTCGGATTTCCAGCGGTGTGGCAGTAATTCTTCTATTTGGGTCACTTTATGCGTCGGTAGCCTTTTCAGCACATCACTTAAATAGGCATACGGATCCAGTCCATTCAGCTTTGCTGACTGGATTAATGTCATAATATTGGCTGCTCGCTGACCGCTGCGCAGCGAGCCAGCAAACAGCCAGTTCTTACGTCCCAACGCCCAGGGGCACATCTGATTTTCAATCCCTTGCGCAGCAATGCTGCTCATATCTATAGGCAAATTGCCATCATCCAGATAGCGGCTTAAGGCTGGCCAACGTTTTAGGCTGTAATTGATCGCCTTGGCAGTTGGAGAACTCGATGGCACCGCCAGATAATGTTGGTTGAGCCATTCATATAGTTGTTGCATCACTGGTTGACTATGCTGTTGCCGGTATTCGCGGCGATGTTCTGCTGTACCATCGGTCTTTTTTCTGAGTTCGGCTTCTATGGCATACAGTTTCTGAATCAGCACTAATGCCTGTTCAGCGATCTGACTTTCCTCGGTCACATGCAGTTCATGGAATTTACGACGTGCATGCGCCATGCAGCCCACCTCAATGACCTGGCCTGATTTAAAGCGTGCTTTATAACCACTGTAATCATCACAGACCAGATGGCCTTGCCAGCCATTCAGGAACTCTTCAGCATGCTGACCTGAACGGCTATCCTGAAAGTCATAGATCACCGCTTGAACTGGATTGTACTGTGTGGTGGCATAGGCCCAGACATAACCTTTCTTCGGTTTTTTCTCATTCTCACCCATCCGCATGATGGTGACCGGCGTTTCATCGGCATGGATCACCCGCTGTTGCAATACCACCTGTTTTAAGGCATTAGCCAGAGGTTCCAGTTCCACACCGCAGCGACCTATCCAGTCAGATAAAGTGGATCTGGACAGATCAATGCCAGCCCGCTGATAGATCAGGCGCTGACGGTATAGCGGCAAATGATCGGCATACTTCGATACCAGCACATGGCTGAGCAGTTCAGGTGAAGCAATGCCTTTATCAATCACATAGGCAGGCATCGCTTGCTGAGTCAGGGTGTCACACTGATCACAGACCCATTTGCCACGGACATGCTGTTCCTTGTAGAACTGTGCCGGTCTGAAATGCAGTTTTTCACTGATATCTTCGCCGATACGACGTAACTGGCAGCCACAACTGCATTGGGTTGATGCAGGTTCATGCTCAATACGGATGGTGTGTAGATGATCTGGCAGCAGTCGACGTTTAGGTTTGTTGACTGTGGCTTTCTGTGTCCCTGCATCGGTTTTATCTGCATTTAATCGTTCTAATTCCAGATCAACGGTGCGATATCTTCTTCGACCGCTTCGTCCCATAGATGGATTTGTTTTGCGGTGAGATGTTCGTTTTTACTGCCGAATTTATGCTTTTTAAACAGCGCCAGTTCATGCTCGTATTTTTGATTGAGAATAGAAAGATGCTGAACTTTGGCATCCAATTGCTGGTTTGATTTTTCTAATTCTTGATTTGATTGTGCCAGAGACTGATGCTGCATCGCCAACTGCCGGGTAAATTCCAGCAATTGTTCATGGGTCAGTTGGCTTAAATCAGGCAGCATTTTCATGACCGCAGTATGCCTGAGGTCATGACGCAGAGGAAATAGAACGTTTGGAGAATAGCAGAATGGAACAGCCTAGTTTAGAGCATTGTGACCACTTGCTGTCGTCCAATGCGCTGCCAGGGCAAACCCTGAATTAATGCCTGTAACTGTACTGGACTGAGAGCTACATTTTCACCCTGGTGAACTTTAGCCCAGTGGAATTTTCCCTGTTCCAGCCGCCTGGCACACAGCCAGATGCCCAGTCCATCATGTACCAGCACTTTCATACGATGGCCACGTTTATTACAGAACAGGTAGGCGCAATGCGGTTTGATTGAGCCAAAGGCTTTCATAATCTGCGCCATGGCCGTATCCATACCCGCACGCATGTCCATCGGCTGGGTAGACAACCAGAT
>NZ_DFDO01000231.1:0-7812 GCF_002367915.1 Acinetobacter sp. UBA3025 | reverse complement strand
AGTCGGTGCACATATTCTTTCGGGTGCTGTGCTTGAACCACGTGCCATGAACGAACTATTCCCGAACTGGAAAGAAGAAGGTGCGCCTTTAAATGTGCCAGTGACAGAAGACAAAACTTTCTTCCTTCTTTCAGATGAAAAATCACAAGAAGCCCCGCACTGGATGGTGCCGAAAACCATGCACAATGATGGCAACTATGTCATCTCTCTGGGCAACGTGGTGCGCTGGTTAGGCCAGAAAGCCGAAGAACTGGAAGTATCGATCTTCCCGGGCTTTGCTGCTTCAGAAATTCTGTATCATGAAGATGGTACGGTGAAAGGTATCCAGACTGGTGACATGGGGATTGGCAAAGATGGCGAACCGACGCATAACTTTGCGCCAGGTTATGAGCTGCATGCCAAATACACCATTTTTGCTGAAGGCTGTCGTGGTCACCTCGGTAAACGTCTGATCCAGAAATTCAATCTGGATAAAGATGCTGATCCGCAGCACTACGGTATTGGCATTAAAGAACTCTGGGAAATTGATCCAGCGAAACACAAACCAGGTCTGGTAATGCACGGTGCCGGCTGGCCTTTATCTGAAACCGGTTCGTCAGGTGGCTGGTGGTTATACCATGCTGAAAACAACCAGGTGACTCTGGGCATGATCGTGGATCTGTCTTATGAAAATCCGCACATGTATCCATTCATGGAAATGCAGCGCTGGAAAACCCATCCACTAATTAAACAGTATCTGGAAGGCGGTAAACGTATTTCTTATGGTGCGCGTGCCGTAACCAAAGGTGGTTTTAACTCCCTGCCGAAATTTACCTTCCCGGGTGGCTCACTCATCGGTGATGATGCAGGCTTCCTGAACTTTGCCAAGATCAAAGGCTCACATACTGCAATGAAATCCGGCATGCTGTGTGGTGAAGCGGTATTTGAAGCGATTGCTGCCGGTGTAGAAAAAGGCGGTGACCTGGCGATTGCCCGTGTGACTGAAGGTGAAGACTTCTTTGTAAAAGAACTGACATCTTATACAGACAAGTTCAACAACAGCTGGTTGAAAGAAGAGCTGTACAGCGCGCGTAACTTTGGCCCGGCAATGCACAAGTTCGGTCAATGGATGGGGGGTGCATTTAACTTCATCGACCAGAACATCTTTAAAGTACCGTTCACCCTGCATGATCTGGTGCCAGACTTTAAGGCATTAAAAACTGTCGATGCAGTGAACTTCAAGCCGAACTATCCAAGACCGGATGGCAAGCTGACCTTTGACCGTCTGTCTTCTGTGTTTGTATCGAACACGGTACATGAAGAAAACCAGCCTGCGCATTTAAAACTGACCGATGCTTCGATTCCAGTAGATGTGAACCTACCGAAATGGGATGAGCCTGCGCAGCGCTACTGCCCGGCGGGTGTGTATGAAATCATGGAAAATGATGACGGTTCAAAACGCTTCCAGATCAATGCAGCGAACTGTGTACACTGCAAGACCTGTGACATCAAAGATCCATCTCAGAATATCACCTGGGTAACACCGGAAGGTGGCGGTGGTCCGAACTACCCGAATATGTAATCTCTGATGAGATAAAAAATAAACCCGCTGACAAGCGGGTTTATTTTTTACTTGGTGTCTTTTAAAGATGACCAAAGCATCTAACTTATATTAATTCCAAATTAAAACTTTTAAATCCAGATTATTTTAAAAAGCAAATCAATCAAATGTTTACCCAAAAAAATCTCTTAACCGCCTTTTTTCACCAGATAATGGAACTCTTTATTGCCATTTTCATCCAGACGCTCCTCTTGGAGTAGCAGTTCATGGCCGAGGTGCATGCAAAATTTTGGAATATCCCAAGAGGTCGAATTATCCGTAGCAAAAACTTCAACTACATCACCAGCTTTAGACTTACGGATGGCTTGATGCAACATCATGACTGGCTCAGGGCAGCGTAATCCACGGGTATTCAATTGCAGGCTTGGCGTAATTTCGGCTTCAGACATCGACAGACTCAGGAATTTAAGATCAGCCTTATTTTAGCATAAAGCGGCTATCGCATTGCAGCTCACGCTTTGAGCCAATTCACAAAACTATACTGACCCGCGGGATCAAGACTGCGCAGCATAATTACAATAGACAAGCGTATTTTCTGCGGTATGATAAAATCACGTTTTTTTAGATATTAAGAGTCTTTAGGAAAGATCATGCACGAGGAATCAGGCCCGTCGTGGGGTATGCGCGGCTTACGTAAATGGCTGGGAACTGCACCCGAAACTCGCGACGAACTGCTAAAATTAGTACAAGATTCACGTCGATTTTTAGAACCCGATACTGTTGCAATGCTGGAAGGCGTACTGGATCTGCCGGCCACCAAAATTCGTGAAGTCATGACGCCAAGAACGTCCATGATTAGCTTGCAGGAAGATGACCAACTTCTCGAAATTTTGCATGTTTTAGTTGAATCTGCGCATTCGCGATTCCCTGTGTTCTCATCGGATCAACCGGATAATGTAGTTGGTATTTTGCTGGCCAAAGATCTGCTTCCTTTCCTGACCGAGCCTTCTTCCAAAGTCGATATTCGTGCCTTGATGCGTCAGCCATTGTTTGTACCGGAAAGTGCGCGTTCCGACCAGGTTCTGCGTATGCTGAAAAATACCCAGACTCATATTGCGGTAGTAATTGATGAGTACGGTACAACTTCAGGCCTGGTAACCCTAGAAGATATTCTCGAAGAAATTGTGGGTGAAATTGAAGACGAACATGATATTGCCGATGAAGAAGCACAATATATTGTTCCGGATCAAGACCCGAAGACAGCCAATACCTGGGTAGTACAAGCGCTGACGCCAATCGAGCATTTTAACAATATGCTGGATGCCAATTTCTCCGATGATGAAGTGGAAACTATGGGCGGTTTGTTATTGCAGGAAATCGGTCTGGTAAATGATCTGGAAGGTCAGACGATTGAACTGGAAAACTGGCAATTTACCATTCTTGAGGCAGATTCACGTTCTATTCGTTTAATTCGAGCTGTGCGCCAATGAGAGCATATTTCGATAAATTATTAAATCCAGCCCAGCAGCAAAAGCAGTTAGCCTTAATTTATCCTGTATTGATTGCCTTATTTGCCGGCGCTATTTTTAGCCTGGCTTTGGCACCTTATCATTACTGGTGGCTGGCGATTCTCTCTCCTGCCTTACTGTATGCTTGCGTCCGTGGTCGTAGTGCGAAACAGGCCTTTGGTATTGGCTGGGCTTATGGAATTGGATTGTGGTTTGTGGGTGCATTCTGGCTCTATACCTCTATTCATGTGTATGGCGATACTAGTGCTTTCCTGAGCGTAATCATGATCCTGATCATGGCGATCGTCATGGGACTGTTTACTGCCCTTCAGACTTTCATTTATCGTCGTTTTTTCCCGGAAACACCCCTTACCTTCGCACCACTTTGGGTGATCTTTGAATGGGCCAAAACCTGGGTATTTACCGGTTTCCCATGGCTCTTTGCAGGGTATGCTTTTACTGAGCTCTATCTGGATGCCTACGCGCCTTTATTCGGTGTATTTGGGGTGTCCTTTGTAGTGATTGTTCTGGCCTGTGCACTGGTTGAAATCTTAAGTAAACGGGTCTTCTGGATCGTTCCCTCTGCACTCCTGTTATTGGGTGCTTGGGGTGCTGCACAACTGACTTTTGTGCAAGAAAAAAATGAAAAGCCGCTCACCGTTTCTCTGATTCAGGGCAATATCCCTCAGGATCTGAAATGGTTAACTGAATATCAGGTAAAGACCCTGCTGATCTATGCGAATTTGAGCAAGACTGAATGGGGACGTGACCTGATTGTCTGGCCAGAATCTTCGATTCCGATGTTCCAGACCGACATCGAGCCTTTCTTGGAGGCCATGAAAGTTCAGGCAGAAAAATCTGGAACAGCTTGGGTCACAGGTATTCCGTTCTGGGATCTGGCTGAGTCACAGGAAGTAGGCACGCCAAAATACTACAATAGCATTATGGCGACCGGTGATGAGTCGAGTGGACTTTATAAGAAGCAGCGTCTGGTGCCTTTTGGAGAATATATTCCACTCTCTGGTGCACTCAGTTGGGTACTTCCAGCTCTACAAAACGACCCTTCGGTGAGTGGTTTCTCGCGTGGCGCGGATATCCAGAAACCATTAAATGTGAAAAACCATCCTTTAGGTGCAGCGATTTGCTATGAAGTGGCTTATCCAAACCTGACTCGTCGTAATGCCAGCCAAAGCGATTTTCTGGTGACCGTATCTAATGATGCCTGGTTTACTGGCACTGCCGGTCCACAGCAACATTTACAGATGGTACAAATGCGGGCCAAGGAAAATGGTCGCTGGTTTATTCGTGCTACCAATACTGGGGTAACTGCGTTCATCGACCACAATGGCCATATTGTGAAACATGCACCTATGGATAAAGAAGCTATACTCCGCGGTGAGTTACCCGCCATGCAGGGTGAAACGCTTTACATGAAACTCAGCGACTGGCCAGTATTGATTTTCTCCGTATTGTTATTATTACTGGGTTGGCGCTTCCGCCCACGTAAGGTGGATATCAGCTTTAAGTCGAGAAGATAATTTCTTAAGTTCCCTCTCCTGAGCTAATTTTAAAGCACTGCTTTTTAAATTAGCGCAAGTGAGGGTTAGGGAGAGGTAAATTATTTAAGAACCCTCACCCCATCCCTCTCCCAACGAGAGGGTGATAAAGGATTACCAATAATTCTCTACCGCAATATTTCCTTCACCACGACGGTTCATAGTCAGGCCACGTGCTTTTAGCGCTTCTTTGGTATCTTCAACCATTTCCGGATTACCACAGAGCATCACGTGACTGGTTTCAGGATTAAGCTGAAGTCCTGCTGCCCGTTCAAGTTCCCCATTCTCAATCAAAATAGGTAAACGATGATGAAGCACTGCTTCAGGATCGCGGGTAATGATTGGAATAAATTTAAAGCCAGTATAACCTTCGCCAAAGCTCTCGGCAATTTCCTGAATACGGTCGACATAAGCCAGTTCGTCTTGCGTACGGACGCTATAAACCAGGTTAATATGTTTATATTTATTCCAGGTTTCAAAGTCTTGCAGCATGGATAAAAATGGTGCCAGACCTGTACCGGTACCAAGCAGCCATAAATCTTGTGGCAATGGCAATTGATAACGTGCCAAAGTCAGATAACCATAGGGAATTTTCTCTAAGTAGAGCTCATCGCCTACTTTAAGATGTTGTAAATTCGAAGTAAATTTCCCTTCCGGAACCACAATCGAAAAAAATTCCAGCGTTTCATCAAAAGACGATGACACGACTGAATATGCCCGAACGACCAGTTCATCCCCCACTTTCAAGCCAATACGCGCAAACTGTCCTGCCGTAAACTTGAAATGCGCAGGTCTGGTCATGGTGAAACTAAACAGCGTATTGGTCCAACGGTGTACAGATAAAACCTTTTCTAAGCTAAATTTTTCAATAGACATGATTCAAACGTGGCATCAAAGACTATGCTCATGGTAGCATGACAGCATAATTTATTAATATTTTTTAAATGTTAAGGCTCTATTCATGCGCATGACTTTACGCCAGTTGGCTGTTTTTGTAGCAGTTGCTCAAGAAGGCACCGTCACCAAAGCCAGTGATGCAGTCAAACTCACCCAAAGTGCGGCGAGTATGGCTTTAGCAGATTTAGAAGATGGTCTTGGCGCGCCTTTATTCGACCGCCTTGGTAAGCGTTTACAGCTCAATGACTTAGGTCGTTTTCTTCTCCCACAAGCTCTTGAAATCCTTGGCCGCTGTGAAGCTTTCGAGCAGGCAGCCAAAGGTGAACTGCAAAGCATCGATCTTCGTCTCGGTGCGACGCTGACCATTTCTGACTATCTGATGCCAGACCTGATGGCGGATTTCCTGAAAATCCAGCCACAGGCTCACTTGCAACTGCAAGTCGGCAATACCCGTCAAATGATTGAAGCTGTGAATCAGTTCCAGCTAGATTTGGCCCTGATTGAAGGTTCTTGTCATCTACCGCAGCTGCAATGTATTCATTGGCGCGATGATGAACTCGCAGTGTGCTGTGCGCCGGATCATCCCCTAGCTCAGCTAAACCATCCGCTTACTGCTGAAGATTTTAAATCGGTTGAATGGATTTTACGTGAAGAAGGTTCAGGGACTCGTGAAGTCTTTGATAATGCCATACTAAAAGATGTACCTGATGCCAATATCCGTCTGACTCTAGGCCATAATGAAGCGATTCTGAAGATTGTGGCAGGTGGTTTAGGGATGTCTTGTATTTCCAAGCTAGCGATTGAACCTTTGCAGGAAAAAGGCCAACTGGTGATTCTGGATACTCCATTCTGGTCACTCACCCGTCCTTTATTTATGCTGGTACACCGCCAGAAATATCAAGGCCCCGGTCTTAAGGCCTTTATGAAATTCTGTGAAGCTTAAAATTTTGTTGAAATAAAAAAGCGCCTAAGGGCGCTTTTTTATTACCTGAACAAATGTCTCTTACTAATTTCTTCCTTAAACTGTCTTTCACATGGAACACCGTCATGATTTCCATCCATCTGAGTACCCGGGCAATTTCGCAAAAAGAATACCGCTTCATCATAAGAGCGCATCTGGCTACAATGGGTTCTACCATCACATTGATAAGGTGAAGACACTGAAGTGGATGAGGCAGTACTTCTAATAGGAGTATTTGTGGATACCTCTAAATTCTTCCTTCCTTGTTCACTTAGGCCTTGTTCAGGTAAGTTACCTAAAGCAGCACGTTGTTCTGAAACAAGCCTTTTTTGTTCTTGCATTAAATGCTCAAGTTGCTGTTGCTTTTGTATTTTATAGTTTTGGTATTTTCCATAAACCAATACAGCAAGTATCACGATAATGATTAAACCAATGCCTGTAATCAATTTTGATAAAACTGAATTTTTAGGCTGACGGTAAGGTACTGCTCTTTCGATCTGAAGATCATTATGTTGACTAACAATTTTTGAAGGTGTCTTTTGATATGAGATATCTAAACGAACAATATGATCTGCTTTAAACTTGCCTGCATCCTGTACTTTGAGAAACTTTAAACTTTCCCCAACTTTTGGTGGCACGTTCTTATTTGGGAAGTCTTTAATATGGAAGAATAAATCTTTTGACTCACCCGCTATCTCAATAAAACCAAAACCTCGTTCTTCGTTATAGGTCTTGATCTTCCCCTCTAAAAACATAATTCACTCTATTGTTTGATATTTTTAATTATTGTATTCAAAAACTGATGAAAATTCTAAAAATAAAAAAGTACCGTAAGATGCTTTTTTATTTGAATGATGAGACAAATATCTTAGTAAATGAGAACCTAAGTTAAATTTCTCCAAATATCATAAATCCAATTGCTGTTACCAGAATCGACCACAGTGTGGGACTAAAGAAAATAGTATTGCGTGCCGGATTGACTATTGCAGAAGTAGAAGCTAGAGATGGTAATACAACTACTTCAGAAACGAACTCTTCCTGATGCTTGATATCCAGACGTACCATATTCTCCAGCTGAATCGTATTTTGCTCTTCAATTATTCTAAATTTAAGTCGTTCTCCGACTTGAGGCGCGATTTCAGGTGAAGGTAGTTGATCTAACTGAAAATTAAGCTCCTGTGCATTATTTTTTAGTTCAATACTCCCAGTCCCACGTACAGCATCATAGGTTTTAATTCTTCCATCTGTAAACATGATATGTGTCCCTAGATCATTCAACAGATGCGTAGTTTATATGGAAGGGATTAAAGGATATTGTTGAGCTTTGGTGGGTATTTTATTGTTTTCGCA
>NZ_DFDO01000265.1:0-5033 GCF_002367915.1 Acinetobacter sp. UBA3025 | reverse complement strand
AGTCGGTGCACATATTCTTTCAGGTGCTGTGCTTGAACCACGTGCCATGAACGAACTGTTCCCGAACTGGAAAGAAGAAGGTGCGCCTTTAAATGTTCCTGTGACAGAAGATAAAACTTTCTTCCTTCTTTCAGATGAAAAATCACAAGAAGCCCCACACTGGATGGTACCGAAAACCATGCACAATGATGGCAACTATGTCATCTCTCTGGGCAACGTGGTGCGCTGGTTAGGCCAGAAAGCTGAAGAGCTGGAAGTATCGATCTTCCCGGGCTTTGCTGCTTCTGAAATTCTGTATCATGAAGATGGTACGGTGAAAGGTATCCAAACCGGTGACATGGGTATTGGTAAAGATGGCGAACCGACGCATAACTTTGCGCCGGGTTATGAGCTGCATGCCAAATACACCATCTTTGCTGAAGGCTGCCGCGGTCATTTAGGTAAACGCCTGATCCAAAAATTCAATCTGGATAAAGATGCTGATCCGCAGCACTACGGGATCGGGATTAAAGAACTCTGGGAAATCGATCCAGCGAAACACAAACCAGGTCTGGTAATGCACGGTGCCGGCTGGCCTTTATCTGAAACCGGTTCGTCAGGTGGCTGGTGGTTATACCATGCTGAAAACAACCAGGTGACTCTGGGCATGATCGTGGATCTGTCTTATGAAAATCCACACATGTATCCATTCATGGAAATGCAGCGCTGGAAAACCCATCCTCTGATTAAACAGTATCTGGAAGGCGGTAAGCGTATTTCTTATGGTGCGCGTGCCGTAACCAAAGGTGGCTTTAACTCTCTGCCGAAATTTACCTTCCCGGGTGGCTCACTCATTGGTGATGACGCAGGCTTCCTGAACTTTGCCAAGATCAAAGGCTCACATACTGCCATGAAATCTGGCATGCTTTGCGGGGAAGCTGTCTTTGAAGCGATTGCTGCCGGTGTAGAAAAAGGCGGTGATCTGGCGATTGCCCGTGTGACTGAAGGCGAAGACTTCTTTGTTAAAGAACTGACTACTTATACAGACAAGTTCAACAACAGCTGGTTAAAAGAAGAGCTGTACAGCGCGCGTAACTTTGGCCCGGCAATGCACAAGTTTGGTCAATGGATGGGTGGTGCATTCAACTTCATCGACCAGAACGTGTTTAAAGTACCATTTACCCTGCATGACCTGATGCCAGACTTTAAAACTCTGAAAACAGTTGATGCAGTGAACTTCAAGCCGAACTATCCAAAACCGGATGGCAAGCTAACCTTTGACCGTCTGTCTTCTGTGTTTGTATCGAACACGGTACATGAAGAAAACCAGCCAGCGCATTTAAAACTGACCGATGCTTCGATTCCGGTAGATGTCAACTTGCCGAAATGGGATGAGCCTGCTCAGCGTTACTGCCCGGCAGGTGTGTATGAAATCATGGAAAATGATGACGGTTCGAAACGCTTCCAGATCAACGCAGCGAACTGTGTACACTGCAAGACCTGTGACATCAAAGATCCATCTCAGAATATCACCTGGGTAACACCGGAAGGTGGCGGTGGTCCGAATTACCCGAATATGTAGGGTAATTTGTGTGAGTAAGAAATCTTTTTCTTGTTCATATACCCAATTTTGAAGCAGTTATAACTAACACTTCACTTTAATTTTTTAGGTAATCCCAGTTCCCTAGGGAGCTGGGATTAAAAATAATCAAGAATAAAAAAATAAAAACAGATTCAGGTCTTTTTCGCTGACTTGCTGCTTAGACCAGCTTATTGATTGTGAAATATTGTGTCCCAGTAAAAAACCAAGACCTTATCTAGTCATTTTTATTTATAAACATTACCTTTAATTAAAATTAATTGCCTGAATATAAAAACACTTTAGTCGTATTCCTCTTTGGTTACCCCTATTCAAAATGCTATTGTACAAAAAGTTTCCAATTTCCCATTTTCTAATCACGATCTAGTTTCATGACTTATAAATTGAATGCCCGACATCTGGTGCTAGACCTGCTCTATGCCTCACATAATTCTACTGTTAGCATCAAACAGATGTTGTGTGCAGCAGATTTATTAGGAATCTCTGATAACAGCTTGCGGGTTGCGGTCGCACGCCTCAATCAGGATCAGATCATTCAGTCAGTAGAACGCGGCATTTATCAGTTAATTGAAAAAAAATTTGATACTTCTTTTATCAGCCTGAACAAACATCCTAATATGCAGACTGCTACGGCTTGGGATGGCAAATACATTCTGGTTTATACCGGTGCGTTGGGACGAGTAGATCGTACGGCCTTATCTAAACGGGAAAAAGCCCTGCGTTATTATGGATTTCAGGAACTGGAACAGAATGTGTTTATCCGCCCGGATAATTTACAACTCAGTTTGAACGAGCTTAAATCAGCAGCCGTCAAGTTTGGTCTGGATCAAGGCGCACGATTTTTTCAGGTCAGCGAGATCGATCAGCACACCCATGTATCAGCACTTTGGGATATTCATGGCCTGCATCAAACTTATTTGAATATCAGCCAGGAAATTGAACAATGGTTTGAAAACCATCAACAGTTATCCTTGGCTGAATCAGCTAAAACCGCCTTTTATCTGGCGAAATCTGCTGTATTTAGTCTGCGTGCAGATCCGCTATTGCCTGAAGAATGGCTAGATGCTCCAGCCCGACAAAAGTTTGAACTGGCTGTACGGCGTATGGAGGAACAAGGCCAGCAGTTATGGCAGCAATATTTTCAACAACAAGGTGTATAATTTATTTCCCACATACTCACAAAAATAAATTGACTGTAATATTTTAATTCAAATATAGTGATAAGAAATACAAGAATTAGATCAAGGCAGAATAATGAACAGTAAAGTGAGTGTCACAGAGCTATTTAGCCGTGAAGAAATTAGAGAGCTGACTACCCCATCCGATTTACAGGGTGCTTTGGCAGTGAGCTCAACTTGGGCTGTGATTGTTTTGACCTTTGGCACAGTCGCTTATAGCTGGGAATATTTACCAGTCTGGGGGAAAATATTGATATGTGCCTTGGCATTAGCCATTCTGGCAGGTCGTCAGCTGGCTATGGCCATTTTAATGCACGATGCCTCACACCACAGTCTGTTTAAAACCAAGTGGCTAAACACACACTTCACTGACTGGTTGTGCGCCCGTCCGATCTGGAATGAGGTCGGTAAATATCGTCCTTATCATTTGAAACATCATGCCCGCACCTCTCAACCTGATGATCCAGATTTAGGTTTGGTGAAAAACTTTCCAATTACTAAACAATCATTATTTAGAAAATTCTTTAGAGATTTAAATGGTCAATCCGGCCTAAAATTTCTGGCTGGCCGAGTCTTGATGGATTTAGAAATTCTGGAATGGAGTGTTTCCAATGATCCGAAACCAATTCCTCGTGGTAATCGCAGTAACTTGGAACTGGCAAAGAATCTGTTAAAAAATAGCTCGGGCATGCTGATTTCCAATGCTGCCCTCTTTTCTGCACTTTGGGCCAGCGGTCATCCGAAACTTTATTTATTATGGCCGTTAGCTTATATCACCCCTTTCCCACTGTTTATCCGTATCCGGGCAATGGCTGAGCATGCCGGTCTGGAAACCAGCCATTCTGCACTGACTAATACCCGTACCACCCGTGCAGGTTGGCTAGCGCGGGCTTTCGTTGCACCGATTCATGTGAATTATCATATTGAACATCATTTAATGGCCTCTGTTCCACATCAAAATCTGCCCAAAATGCATCAGATGTTGCGAGAGCGCGATTACGTGAAAGCGCCACCGAGTTATAAAGATGTAATTGTTTCATTATTAAAAGGCTAAAATAAAAGATCGAAGTTTAAAAATACATTAAGTGTGATGGCAAAATTTCTCATACTTAATGTTGATGGCTTTCCTTATGCTCATGATGCTCATGTAAATGGGCTGATTGCCGATGCTGTTCTGGGGGACAATCTTCTGCTTCAATTTGTAATGTCATCTCGGTAATGTGATGTTCATGGTGCAACATCTCAAACGCCTCCTGATGCAACTTTTTATAGTCAACGTCTGGCGCAACCAGATGCACGGTCAGCATGACTTTCTTGGAAGTAATCGCCCAGACTTTTAGCTGATGAATATCTTCAACACCGTCTAGCGCCAGTAGGTCATGGCGCAGTTTTTCAATATCGATTTCATCGGGAACCCCTTCCAGCAGAATATTGATGCTCTGTTTCAACAAAATCCATGTCCGTGGAATGACCCAGAATCCGATCATGACCGCAATCACGGTGTCGATCCACATCCAACCGCTGAAATAGATGATGATTGCGCCAATAATGACACCCACCGAACCTAGTGCATCACTCAGTACTTCCAGATAAGCTCCTTTAATATTCAAGCTTTCCTGACTGCTAGAAACCAGAATTTTCATGGAGATCAGGTTAATGACCAGTCCAAGTATGGCGACAATCAACATGCCCAGACTTTCAATTTCAGGGGGATGGCTCAGGCGCTGATAAGCTTCGAACAAGATATACATTGCCACCAGAAATAGCATAATCGCATTAAACAAAGCCGCCAGAATTTCAAAACGCTGGTAGCCAAAGGTACGTTTATCATCTGCGGGTTTTTGTCCGATCTTAATCGCAGCCAGTGCAATCGCCAATGCAGCGGCATCGGTAAACATATGCGCTGCATCAGAAAGCAAGGCAAGACTCTGAGTCATAAAACCGGCAATAACTTCTACAATTAAAAAGGCTGTCGTCAGAGCTAAGGCGATGGACAGTTTTTTAGCATTCTTCGCACTAACTTCTACATGACTATGATCATGATGATGTGATCCACCCACCGTATACTCCTTTTCATTTGAATCTGATTCTAAGTTTTAGCTACTTCTTATTACCTATACTTTCTATACTACGCCTGCGCTGCTGATATTTAAGCAATTTTTTGTATAACGTGTCTCCCTTTTAAAATGTCCATGTCTATTCATTAAGCAAACTTAGTACTTAAATTATTAAATTTACCTCTCTACCGGACATAGAATCAGAACTCAGAATGAGTC
>NZ_DFDO01000275.1:0-3781 GCF_002367915.1 Acinetobacter sp. UBA3025 | reverse complement strand
ACGCGCAGTCACCATAATGATCGGCAAATCTGACTGTTCACGCACTTTACGGCAAATGGTCAGACCATCTATACGCGGCACCATCAGGTCCAGAATCATCAGGCTCGGTTTACGCTGGGTAAAACTGTTATATGCTTCTTGCCCATCATGAAACACGCTGACTTCAAAACCAGCAGCCTCTAGATAATCTCGCACCAACAGGGCAAGTTCGACTTCGTCTTCAACCAGCATAATATGTTTCATGAATATATTTTCCTTTATGGTTTCATTTGTTTAGGAAAGCTTAGTTTGCATCGTAAACCACCTAATGGTGAATGTGCAAAGCTTAAGCTACCACCCATAGCCTGAGTAATTTTACAAGATAAGGCCAGACCCAAGCCTGTTCCACCGGTGGCACGGGTACGCGAATCATCAACACGATAGAAACGCTCACCAATGCGAGCCAGCTGCTCATCGGTCAGACCGAATGGACTGTCATCGACATATAAGGTCCATTCTTTCTCATTCTGTTCGGTATGGATATGTACCTGGCCACCGGCTTCTGTATAACGAATACTGTTGCTGAGCAGGTTGGCTACAATCTGCTTGAAACGGTCCAGATCTAGATCAACTTCAGCACCGTCACCTTCAATAGTCACTTTCAGATCAGCCTGTTCAAATTTAGGCTGGAAGTTCATCAATTCCTGCTGCACCACCTCCCATGGATTTACAGTTGCATAGTAAAACTGTAATTGCTGTGCATCAGCCTGCGCTAGAGCTGCCAAGTCCTGAGTCAGTTTTTTCAGGCTGGTTACCTGTGCCAACATCGATGCAAAATGCTCTGGTGTCGGTTTACGGATTCCATCCTGCATCGCTTCAATTTGTGCCTGCAAGACTGCCAGCGGAGTTTTCAGTTCATGTGAAGTATCTGCTACCCACTGACGGCGTGAAATTTCATGCTGATCCAGAATCACTGCCAATTGATTCAGCTCATTAGACAGATCACCCAGCTCATCATTACGTTTCACTTTCACTTGATGCTGATAATTACCGCGAGTCAATTCACGTGTTCCGTTCAACAAACGCTGAATCGGTTTTTTAAAATAAGTTGCCAGTAATAATGCAGCAATCAGACTGGCTAGAATACTTAAACCATAAACTAAAAATAAGTAACGTTTCTGATTACTAAAGAAATTAATACTTAAAGCATCATCTTGGTCTAAAACCGGTTTCAAACCAAGATAACCGACTACCTGGTTTTCAACCATAATCGGACGATAAGAAATCTGCTCATCTGACGCCTCACCTACTACAAAACGACGTTTGGCATCATAGAGTGACAGGCGTGAACTCAGACCCAGACGGTCTGGCATCTGGATAAACTGCTTCTTGCCAGTGGGCTGCTGAACCGGCTGTTGACCGCCATTATTGTCTTTACGGTCGGTTCTAAACAGGTTCTGATTGGAGCTAAGTGGAAATCTTAAACCTTCAAAAGGCTGGAATTGTGATGGCAAGTTAGACGCCAGAATACGCAATTCTTCTTCATTGACTGAGCGCGGTGTTAGATTTGGTTCAACCATACTTGAAGGGGCTACAGTGGCTAAGGTCTGCTCCTGAAAATAACGCTGCTGCAAGGCAATATCATATTGACGGCGCAACCACCAGCGCGATAAACGGTCATAATCATCCGGTGCAGCTTCACCTTCAATTTGCAGAATCTGCGCCTGAATAGCGTTACCCCAGTCTTCATATACCGTATAGACATCAGCCAGATTCTCGATCACATGATCCAGCTTCTGCATTTCTACATCTGCGACATAGCGGGTAAAGTTGCGCTGCATATTCAGATGCAATACGCCCAGACTCACCGTAGTAATTACCAGGGTAGTCAATAAAACAGTCAAAAACAGACGTAATGCAATCGGAATACGGCGAATCTTCAAAGTAAAAATCTCAGTTTTTCTTCTCTATATTCATTATTGTAGCGAACACAGACTTAAAAAACTCTCCATTGTTTCTTCATCTTTATTATTTAATCTTTACTCATCAAAAAGAATCAGCTCTTGAATGGGGTAAAAACATGAAAGCAATGACAAAAATTGCCTTAATCAGTGCCAGTGTTTTATCGATGGGTGCATTGACTGCCTGTCAATCTACGAGCAACGTGAATGAGCAGAAAGATCATTCTCGTATGATGAAACACCATGAAGGTCAAAAACAGCATCGTCTCACTCCAGAGCAACGCGAACAATTCAAGGCCGCTCGTGCAGAACGCATGCAATTGCATAAACAGATTCAACAGGCCTGTGACGGCAAAGCTGTAGGCAGTGCAGTTCAAATCAAGGCTGGCGATAAAACCATTGATGGTCAATGCAAGATTTCTTTCAAACCTGACCATAAAGGTATGAAAGGTCAACGTGGTGAATTCCGTGGCATGCGCGGTGAACATCGTCCAATGCGTGATGAATTCCGAGGTGGTATGAACCGTGGAGAAGCATTAACGGATAGTCAACGTGCAGAAATGGTCAAACAGTATGATCAGCGTTTATCAGAACGTCAGGCTTTACAAACTGCGTTTGCCAACGCTTGTAAAGGTCAAACCCACGGCAAGGCAGTTCAAGTGAAAGCGGGTACTCAAACCATTGATGGTCAATGTATCGTCCATTTCCAGCCGAATGCACCCATCAAGATGACTAAAGCTGCATCTTGATCTTCTTCTACGTTTCTTATTCCTTCAAATTCAGGCACCTTCGGGTGCCTTTTTTTATAGCTGACTCCTCAGTCCTCTTTTGACCATTCATGTTCTGCTAATTTCTACAAAAGTCTTTGCAGTCAATATGTTTACTGTTCTGTGCAGATTAATCTTTGACTTTATAGTCACCAAGAAAGCCGCCTGAAAGCTTGTATGGCCGGGCAAGATGTTGCACGATTAGATTCATAGCAATACGTGTCACTGAAGGCACGTTTCAATTAATTTAGGATGATAACGCTGGTCTAAACCAGTATTGAGGAAACCGATATGCCACAATACAAAGCGCCCTTACGTGACATGCAATTCGTTCTGCACGAATTATTAAATGCTGAAGAACATTACGCAAAACTTCCTGCGTTTCAAGAAAACGTAAGCCGTGAGTTGGTTGATCAGTACCTAGAAGCTGCAGCTGACTTCTGTGAAAATGAATTATCTCCTCTAAATCAGGTCGGCGACCGTGAAGGTTGTACCTGGAATGACGGCGTTGTAACGACACCGACTGGCTTTAAAGAAGCTTACCAAAAATACATCGAGCTAGGCTTCCCTTCTCTTTCTGCTGAAGAGCAATACGGCGGTCAAGGCTTACCAAATTCTTTAGGTATCAGTATTTCTGAAATGGTGGGTACTGCGAACTGGGCTTGGGGCATGTACCCTGGTCTGTCTCATGGTGCAGTTCGTACTTTAGAACACCACGGTTCTCAAGAACAAAAAGACGCTTATCTGCCTAAACTGGTTTCAGGTGAATGGACAGGTACCATGTGTCTGACTGAATCTCATGCAGGTTCTGACCTCGGTATTATCCGTACTAAAGCTGAACCACAAGCAGACGGTAGCTATGCAATCTCTGGCGAGAAAATCTTTATCTCTGCTGGTGAACACGACATGGCAGAGAACATCATCCACATCGTACTTGCTCGTCTGCCTGGCGCGCCTAAAGGTACTAAAGGTATTTCTCTGTTCATCGTACCAAAATTCAACCTGAATGCTGACGGTTCAATCGGTGAGCGTAACGGCGTACGTTGTGGTTCAATCGAACACAAAATGGGGATC
>NZ_DFDO01000310.1:0-7361 GCF_002367915.1 Acinetobacter sp. UBA3025 | reverse complement strand
AATTGTGGGACAGCAATGGCTTTAAGCTCCCTTTTTTACTAGTTTTTTTTAAATTGCTAAGCGTAAATTCAGTGCTTTTACCACTTTAATGACAGTATCAAAGCTTGGATTTACATCGCCAGAAAGTGCTTTATAAAGACTTTCTCGGCCTAAACCTGTGTCTCTTGATAATTGAGCCATTCCTTTAGCTTTAGCAATATTACCTAAAGCTTTTGCAATGAATGCCGCATCACCATTAGATTCATCTATACAGGCTTGTAGGTAAGCTTGCATATCTTCTTCTGTTTTAAGATGTTCAGCACTGTCCCATTTACGAAGTTTGATAGCCATTTACAGCTCCTCCTCTAAATCTTGTGCTAGTTGTAGGGCAAGTTTTATATCTTTACTTTGCGTAGACTTGTCTCCGCCTGCTAAAAGAATAACGACCCTTTGCCCTTGCTTACAGTAATAGATCCTGTAGCCAGGTCCAAAGAAGAAACGTAATTCAGAGACACCTTCACCGACTGGCTCAGTATCTCCAAAGTTTCCATCTTCAACCCGATCAATTCGGACTTGTATACGCCTTTTTGCCTGCTGGTCTTTTAACTTAGTAAACCAGTCATCAAAGACTTCAGTGGTGTATATTGAGTACATAAGAGTAATGTATCCTATAGGATACATTTATGCAAGAAATAAACTTGAATGTATGGGGCTTATAACAGAATTTCGTATAACGCGTATTATGTTAATTTTAGAAAAATTAATTAATTTTCAGAATCATAGTGACTCATATCACCAGATAATAAGATTTCTTAAATTTTCTCTGATAACACTTTAACCAATGACTTTAATTCTTCTTTTAGTTTATTTAAATTTTCAAGTTGAATACTTTGAGTCAGCTCTTTAGGAATCATTTCTGCGGCAGCTCGTAGCTCTCGACCCTTTTCTTTTAATGAAATAAGGACTCTTCTTTCATCATTAGGATCACGTGATCGATTAATAAGTTCAGACTTTTCCATTCTTTTTAGTAAGGGCGTTAGTGTCCCACTATCCAGGTGTAAAATTTGTCCAAGATCACCCACACTTACACATTCTTTTTCCCATAAAACCAACATCACTAAATATTGAGGATAAGTGAGTCCGAGAGGTGTAAGAAAAGGGCGATAAGCTTTTACGATTAAATTAGATGCAGCATAAATAGGAAAACATAGTTGCTCATCTAGGCAAAGCTGATTCTTGGACATAGCTTTTTATTTGGTATAGACAGTGGTCGATACCTGTATATTACCTCGAATAGCGTTGGAATAAGGACATACTTGATGCGTTTGTTCCACGATCTTCTCTGCATCAGCTTGTGAAATACCTGAAAGAGTGACATCTAAGTGTACTGTTAAGGAAAATCCACCATTGCCATTAGCAACCATGCCAACAGTACTCAGGACTTCTACATCGTTATCACGGATTTTATGTTCTTTATTGCTACGAGTTACATGGATCACGGCATTTCCAAAGCATGCAGCATAGCCAGCTGCAAATAATTGCTCAGGATTCGTTGCATCACCTCGACCACCTAATTCTTTTGGCAAAGCTAATTTTAGTTCTAAGATACCATCTTCACTACGAATATTCCCTGAACGTCCACCGATTGCTTTAACTTGGGTAGAATAAAGATTACTCATTTTAATTACCTTTAAATAATATATTGTGTGCAATATAATTGTATAAAATTTAATTTATGTCAATTTTTTTATATGCGATTTAACATAATGGCTGTTATACGAAATTAAAAAACCTAGGCCAATGCCTAGGTTTTAAATTTTAAAAAATACATAAAAAGTTAATGTGATAGATTCAATTTTTCAGCTCCGTATAACGTGTATTATGTTAATTTTAGAAATACTTAATGCTGTGCCTGTGTGTATGCTTTAAAAGCAACAAGAGACATTTTTCACTTTTATCTTTTTTTATACTGCTGAAGATATCCTTATTAAGAATAAAATCAATTGCTCAGATTCCAATGTAAACAGCATTCGTTCTCCTAAAAAATTAATTCTTATAAATCTTGCAATAAGTTCTTGGATAGCTGTTTTAAATTCTCTAGTTCCTCATCACTCATCCGCATTGAACAGCGCATCTGATTCGGTATTTCCAGAATTTGCTCTTTCAAACCTCTAGCCTTATCCGTCAGGATGACCTTTTTTACCCGCTCATCTTCAGCAACAGATACTCGGTTTAAGAACTCTTTAGCTTCAAGTTTCTGTACCAGTGGCGTTAACGTTCCTGAGTCGAATAACGTCTTTTCACCGAGCTCTTTTAAAGAAATATTATCTTGGTCATACAAGGCCAGAAGAACGACAAATTGAGGGTAAGTCAGATCAAATTCTTTCAGGAATGGGCGGTACTGTCGGGTTAATGCATTCGATACAGAGTATAAAGAGAAACAAAGCTGTCCACCTAAGATGCTGTTATTCATAACTTTACCAACCTATTCCAAATAATATCTAAAAAATATTATAAATAATTCTTGACCAAAAGTAACTTGCGTGCAAGTATTATGTACACAAGGTTAGCCGAATGGCGATTTAAATAAATCAGCTTCTGGATAGAAACCAACACATTGCTTAAAAAAATTCTCGACCGTTATAGTGAGTTAGCGCCATGAAAATCGTATCTGCTTTATTAACTTCTGCCGTATTCGCATCTGCGGCAGCATCAGCACAACCTGTTAATGCTCCAGCACCAACTGCAGGTGTTAAAGCGTTCCTTGATGTCTTAAATTCAGGTAATGGCAAGCTTATGGAACAAATGTCTCCAGCAGAAGCTCGTCAGGTCCTTATTGGAGCTCAGCAAGGCGTTGTTCTTCCTCCTGCTCAAGTCTCTGATAAAACGATTCAGATCAAAGGTCAAAGCATCAAGCTGAAAATCGTGAAACCTGAAAACACTAAAGGAACGCTGCCTGTCTTCATGTTCTTCCATGGTGGCGGCTGGGTACTGGGTGACTTCCCTACTCATGAACGCTTGATCCGAGATTTGGTGCGTGAATCAGGCGCTGCAGCGGTTTATGTGGATTACACGCCTTCCCCTGAATCTCACTTCCCAGTCGCGATTGACCAAGCTTATGAAGCAACTAAATGGGTGGCTGAGCACGGTAAAGAAATCGGGGTGGATGGTACGCGTTTAGGATTAGTAGGTAACAGTGTAGGCGGTAACATGGTTGCTTCTGTAGCGCTGCAAGCGAAGCAGTTCGGCGGTCCAAAAATCCGTTACAACGTAATGCTTTGGCCAGTGACTGATGCAAACTTTGATAATGAATCATATAACACTTACGCCAATAATCACTTCTTAACCAAAAATATGATGAAATGGTTCTGGGATAATTACACCACTAAAGCATCTGACCGCAACAATATTCTGGCATCTCCACTTCGCGCCAGCAATGAGCAGCTGAAAGACTTCCCACCAACACTGATTCAAACTGCTGAGTTAGATGTATTACGTGATGAAGGTGAAGCATTTGGACGTCATTTGGATAAAGCTGGTGTACCTGTAACCGTTACCCGTTATAACGGTATGATCCATGATTATGGTCTACTCAATCCACTCAGCAATGAGCCAACGGTAAAAACTGCTCTATCTCAAGCAGGATCTGAACTTCAAAAACATTTGAAATAAAGGCTTGTCTGACTTAATGAAATAAAGAAGCCCAGATCTCATATCTGGGCTTCTTTATTTCTATGATTTCATTTTAGAAAATAGTAACCTGCCGAGATAAGACAATCCGACTGAATCAAGATCTTCTGAATAGAGAATCTATTTAAAACACTATAACAGTCTCATTTTTGAGCTTGAAGGCCAGACTTTGCATAGTTGATTACATATTCAACACTCAAATATTTATATCATCTATTTAAGTTAGTTCAACTGCTGCTGCATGATCGATGCAGCATTGTAGCAATGGAAAGAAATTATTTTTCCATTCTCAATATGAAATACATCACAGCAAGGAACATCTATCGTTTTCCCTGTTGGCGCAAGCGTTCCTTCAGGTGTAACGAGTTCCCCAGTATGAGTACCGCGAATTGCAAGTTCAACGACAACAGTACCATTCATAGCGTAAGTGCTAAAAATTTCACGATGAATATCAGGAAATGCTGCAGCCATACCACTTGCTACCATGACAATATTTTCCCCACGAAATTCCATTTCAGCTGGAACATTCAGAACGTATCCCTCATCCGAAAAGAATGAAGTAAACCTATTCAGGTCAAGGGTTTTACCTTCAGCTGCATTGTATAATTCTCTAATTATCTCAAGATCATTCTGCATCATATATTCCTTTAAGTCTGGATTCCGCCAACCAATGCCATATCACATAGATCTATTGGACAAAAAGAAGTATAGACAATAGGTTACTTAAAGAGTAGAACCTACCAAAAGGTAAGTGGAAGATTATTATGAATACATCATGTGGTTTAGATATTTCTTTAAAAATTATGGGGGGAAAATGGAAGCCTTTAATCCTCTATCATCTTCAGAATGGACCATTACGATTTTCTGAAATAAAAAGAAGTATGGGAAGCATCAGTGAAAAAGTGCTGATTCAACAGTTACGCGATTTAGTCGCAATCAATGTTCTTAATAGACATGATTATAAGTGTGTACCGCCAATGGTTGATTACTCTCTTACACCTTTTGGCGAAACACTTGTACAAGCACTGATTCCACTTTGTGAATGGGGAAACCAAAACCGTGAGCAGGTGACAAAGTTGTTACAGCCATCATCAGAGCTAAATTAAGAAAGCCTAAACTATAAACTTAGTTGGTAAGGTTGATAGAAAATGTATGCTACTAAACTGTGCAAACTCAACAGAGTAATCTCTCCATTTAACATAATGGTGGTTATACGAAATTTCGTTTGTTAGAAACCATTTAAAGTGTCTATATTCTCACCAATAAAAATGTCTAGTTTATGATGGTTTTTACCATCCTGGACTGGATATAAATTAGAGATGTTGATCACTATGTCTGACAAGGAAATTCAACGTCTTGCAGTTCTGCAAGACGTTCGAGATCATCGTATTACCCAGGTCCGTGCTGCTGAAATCCTGAATCTTTCCACTCGTCAAATTACCCGGTTATTGCAGAAACTCAATCAAGACGGTGTTTCAGGTCTGGCACATGCCAGTCGTGGTCAACCTGGCCATCATCGCCATGATGAGTTATTAAAATCAAAATGTCTTTCCATTATTTCGGAACATCTGCTGGGCTTTGGACCTACCTTGGCGCATGAGAAGCTCAGCAGCATATTTGACCTGAATATCCCGGTAGAAACGGTTCGGCGCTGGATGATGGCCAATGACCTCTGGATTCCGCGATCCAAGCGCCTTAAACGTCCATATCAGCCACGTTATAACCGGGATTGCTTCGGTGAGCTGATCCAGATTGATGGCTCATATCATGACTGGTTCAAAGGACGCGCTGCTAAGTGCTGTTTATTGGTGTATATCGATGATGCCACTGGAAAGCTGTTGCATCTACGCTTCTGTGAGGCGGAAACCACCTTCGACTATATGCTTTCAACCCGAGCCTACATTGAACAATACGGCAAACCTCTGGCCTTTTATAGCGACAAACATTCGGTATTCAGAGTTAATCAGAAATCCAGGAAAGACAGCCAGATCACGCAATTTGGGCGGATTCTGAACGAGTTAAATATTGATATTATCTTTGCCAACTCACCACAGGCTAAAGGTCGCGTAGAACGCGCGAATAGAACCCTTCAAGACCGTTTGATCAAGGAGATGCGTCTGGAAGGCATCAGTTCAATTGCCGAAGCCAATGCATGGCTACCCTGCTTCATTGAGCACTTCAATCAGAAGTTTGCCAAGTGTGCGAGAAACTCGAAGAATTTACATCGATCTTTAACGGAATCTGAAGCTGAGCTGGAGGATATATTCACTTGGCAGGAACCGCGTAAGGTCACGAAGAACCTAACCATCACCTATGACAAGTGTATTTATCTGCTTGAACCGACAGAGCTGAATCATAAGCTTGTTGGGCAATACATTTCATTTCTGGAGTACCCGGATGGCACTGTGGCCCTCATGCATGAAGGACGGAAGATCAACTATAGCGTCTTCAATAAACTGGCTGGACTACAGCAGAATGAAGTGGTTGAGAATAAAAGATTAGGCTCAGTTCTGGCGCATATCCAGCAACAACATGAAGAGTTGGAGAAACAGAATAAACGTTCCCGTCTCAAGAAAAGTATGCCGAGTCGTAAAGCTCAGAAAGCTGTTATTGAACAAAGAAAGTTAAATCCTGTGCTTGACTCTTGTGGTTAAAAACAGGACATTTTAAATGGTTTATCACATAGACATTTTAATTGGTGAATAACAGAATCTGTAAGCCCAAAATAGAAATGTCCGGTTTCTCCAAAGTAAAAATGTCGGCACTGGCTCTTTTATTTGCGGTTTACACCCGAATTTCGCATAAGAGTTTTTATGTTAAATAATGGTTTTTATATGATCTAGTATTTCTAAATATAAGTGCAATTTTACTAAGGTTGCTTAGATGCTATGGAATCTAAATATCTAAATTGTTCATCCCCCTTTACTTCATTTTCATGTTTAATCACCGCTATTAGTAAAACTATGGTCATAGCCCCAGCTAGATAGGTGATCTTTTTTCTCATGATTTCCTTATAGTGAAATTCTTTTTGCTTATTTTATATAAATCATAAAATTGTGATATATACCAATCTGCTAGGCAACTTAGTCCTATTCCAAATAACCCAAAAAATCCGATATCTTTGTAAGCTTTAACCCACAAAAATTGGGGGATAGTTTTCGAAATAGAGTCTTTGATAAAATAGTAAAAATCAATAAATACCTACTTTTTAAACTATTATCATTGAGAGAATATTACAAAGTTGCTTAAAAAAGCCGACTTGGAAACAAGTCGGCTTTTCGACATCGTCGAGCACATTTTTTATATCATAAATTTCCGATTTTTATAATTTTCAAAGTCTATCTTTCAGTTCTTTATACAACAAAGCCGAACTGAATTAAAAATAGAAATGTAGTTGAGCTGATGCTTGCTCATTTCTTTATTTTTAGTAATTGAGGTGAACATACTGTCAGTACATGGTAGTTATAAGTAACGTGTAACTTTGTTTGCACAAAGATTTGAGTTATGCCAAGTGATGGATTGATTTGTACTTAAAATTTTAAGCTTATCCACTTGCTTTGCAAGCCACTACACTTTATTTACAATCCTATGTTGTGGAAGTAAGGGATCTTGTACTCGCCCAGTATGTTCAACTTGATTATATCTAAAGGACTATTAGGCTTCAATCAAATGTAAGCGTCCGCTGAACCCCA
>NZ_DFDO01000141.1:0-9294 GCF_002367915.1 Acinetobacter sp. UBA3025 | reverse complement strand
CTATGATGAAAAACGTACACAACGCGATTCAAAGCTCTTGTTTCTGTCCGGCAAACCTGGCACAAATGGCACTTCAGGCATCTTCCTCTACCCAGGCATGTATATTGATGACAATAAAGAACAACAAGCCAGCCTGGGTTTTAGCGGCACCTATCCGCTTTGGGGACAACGCCATGAAGCCTCATTGGGCTATGTCTGGGCCAAAAATCGTCTGGATGAATTGGGTTATGCTGGCAGCTTTGTCAATCCGCTGACCATAGATTTAGCCAGCTTTACACCCGAAGAACCAAGCTGGGATATGTCGAAAACCAGTGGGGAAATGCATATCCGGCAGAAGAACCAGAGCCTTTATGCTGCAACCCGACTGCATCTGAATGATGATCTGAAACTGCTTTTAGGTGCGAACTATGTTCAGGCTGAAAGCAGGGGTAGTAGTTATGGAAAAGACACTGTTTATGATGAAGATAAAGTTTTACCCTATGCCGGTCTGACCTATAACTTTAGTCCTGAATATACAGGCTATCTGAGTTATACCTCGATCTTCCGTCCGCAAACCACCAAAGCAGATGATGGCAGTATTAACAAACCGATCGAAGGTGAAAGCTATGAAGTCGGAGTAAAAGGTTCTTGGCTAGATGACAAGCTTACCGCCACTATGGCCGTGTTCAGAACGGAGCAAAGTAATTATCCGCTTCGTGATTCTGATGGTATACCGACTTTACGCACAACTCAGGTCAGTGACCTGCGTTCCCAAGGCTACGAGTTTGGCCTCGCTGGACAGCTGACCGACCATTTAAACCTAAGCTTTGGTTATACCCAGTTTAGCCTGAAAGATCTGATCAATGGCGGCGATGCGCGCACTTTCAATCCAACGCAGTCGTTTAATCTGCTGACAACTTATCAGGTTCCGCAGATTCCAAAACTGAAACTGGGCCTCGGGGTGCAATGGCAGGATCAGACCTATCTGGATGTACCTGAAGCAACAACCAATGGGGTGACCACTCAAAAAGCCGGTGTGATCGAGCAGAATGCCTATGCGCTCGTGAACTTAATGGCCAGCTATGAACTGAATGAACATATGACCTTGCAAGCCAACGGCAACAATCTGACCAATGAAAAATATTTGTTCAATTTCCCGAATCAGCAAGGTTTTTATGGTGCACCAGCAAATTACAGCGTTGCTGTGAAATTTAAATACTGATTTTCAAACTTAGCCTTGACGACATGTTCAGGGCTAAATCATCACTACATACACAAAAACAGGTAAAACAAATGAAAAAAATGATCGCTCTGACCCTCGGACTGTCTATGACACTTTCAGCTCAGGCGCATATGCTTTGGCTGGAACGTGGCACAAATCAGCAGACTCATGCGTTCTTTGGTGAATATAGTGAACAGCTTAAAGAAACGCAGCAAGGTGCCTTGAAGTCTTTTAATCAAGCAAAGGCCGTTCAGTCTAGAAAAAGCTTTAGTCCTCAAATGCAACAAGATCATTTGCTTTATGCGACCCAAGGCCAGACAGATGTCCAGCTCAGTCATGAACTGATCTATGGGGAATCCTTACTCAGCTATCACGCGAAATCCGGCAGACAAAACCTGAAAGCAGACTCAGAGCTGGATATCGTACCGGCTCAACCGAACAGTAATACTTTTACAGTCATGTATCAGGGTAAACCCACTGCGGATGTCAAAGTGACTGTCTATTCCCCACAGCACTGGCTTAAAAATTATACGACCAACAACCAAGGCCAAATTAATATTGCTACGCCATGGAAGGGTCAATATGTACTAGAGGTGAGTCAAGAAGTAGACAAGACAGGAAAATTGAATCAGCAAGTGTATAAGAAACAGTACCTGGTCACTACCTTAAGCTTCGTGCATTAAGTTGCCTCAATATTTATTTATACAGATTCATATAAAGGCCTTTCCATGATTTCTACCCTTCAGCCACTTGCTATCCTGTATCGATTAGGCATGAGCTTTGGTATTGGTTATTTATGTAGTTATCTGATTGCTCTCGATCTGGCCTATTTTTTACAGGCGAGTTTACCCAAAGCTGAATCGGTTTATCTGGCTGCCTTTATTGCCCTCATTTTTTATGTCTGTTTTGTGATTGGAATCTTCTGTATCCAAAGTCTTAAAACACTTTCAGTCTATAGCCTGATTCCTCTCATTGTTTTATTTGTCATTTCCCGCTTCATAGGTTAAACCATGCATAAATCTGTCCGTCAATCTATGGCATGGCTACATTCATGGCTAGGTTTAAGTTTTGGCTGGCTCCTCTTCGCGATCTTTTTAACAGGTGCGGTTACCTATTATCGCCATGAAATTACAATGTGGATGCAGCCACAATTTGTCATGATGCAGGTGAACCAGGAAACAGCTTTAAAAACTGCTTATAGCTATTTACAGCAACATGCACCTGATGCACAGAACTGGTATATCGGGGTAGCAAATCATGATTTACCGGTTAATAAAATTTATTGGCAAACTGCAGAGGGTGCTTATCAACTTAAAACCTTGGATGCTATGACAGGTAAGGAATTAACGCTTTCGGCTACACAGGGCGGAGATTTTTTCTATAACTTTCATTTTCAGCTATATGGCGTACCTTATACCATTGGCCGTCTGATTGTCACCATTGCTGCATTCATCATGTTGATGACCCTGATTTCCGGAATCATTACCCATAAAAAAATTCTGACTGACTTCTTTACTCTGAGAGCTTTTAAAGGACAACGTTCCTATCTGGATTTTCATAATGTCAGTTCCGTCATTGCGCTACCGTTCTTTTTAACTATGACTTTTACTGGACTGGCTATTTTCTTTTATATTGTTTTGCCTTCTGGCATGAAGCAGCTATATCCAGAAAATCCATTTCAATATTTTGAAGAAATCCGAACCAAAAATGTGCTTGCTCCCTCTGCTGTGCCCATTAAAACGGAGATGTTGCCGATTCAACATTTTATCACTACGGCGCAGCAGCACTGGGGAAAATCAGAATTTGACAATATTACCGTGAAGCAGCCGAATACCCAGCTGGCACAGATTACCTTAACCGAATTGAAAGACCATTCTATTACCCGCAATCAGGCACAACTCGTATTCAATGCGACGACAGGCAAATTGCTTGAAAACACCCGTAATGACAGTGCAATTGCTACCCTGAATGCCGGAGTATATGGTTTGCATATGGCACGTTTTGCTGAACCTGTTTTACGTTTCGCCCTATTTTTCTCAGGCATATTAGGCTGTGCCATGATCGCTTCCGGATTATTGCTCTGGAGCCTGAAACGACAGATGCAGAAAAAATCGGATCGTTTTCACTTTGGATATTATCTGGTGAATCGTCTGAATATCACCATTATAATTGGTTTACCTATTGCCATGCTGGCTTATCTTTATGCAAACCGTTTGATTCACATTCCTGTGGGCACCACAAATTATGAAATCTATATCTTCTTTAGTATTTGGCTGAGTAGTTTTATCTTGGCCTGTTTAACGCCACAACAGCATTTATGGAAAACGCAGCTTAAAATTCTCATCTGTGCCGCTTTTATGCTTCCACTCATCGACCTGTATTATTTGTGGTCCCAGCATTATCTGGATTCTCTTGCGAACTATTGGCTGTTTTTGCGTATCGATCTGATGCTCTGGATCTTGGCACTTCTCGCTTACTTCCTACATCAGAAAATTACACCTATCCAGCAAAAAGCTGTTCATAAAATTCAGGCCAAGCTTAAAACTGCACAGCAGGAGTCTTCTTCATGATATGGATGGCAATAGTAGGACTGATCTGGATGGCCTGTTTTGGTTTTTATGCAGTGAGTGAAAAACAGATTTTAAAAACCAGACAGTCTCGATATTCTTTTCTGGTGAGTTATCCGGTCATCGTTAAATTGATCTCAGGCAGTCTTTTACTGTTGGTATTGTTCCTTTTACGAACTCAATTCAGTAGTAGTATTAGCTTTATGGCACTTTGGGTTATTATAAGTCCAATCGTATTTATATTTATTCTGAAAATGAATAATTTAAAACAAAGAAAAATATAAAAGTTTATAGAGGCCTTAAGAATAAGATATAGCTGAGTATATGAGGCGAGAAAATGATTTTCCCGCCTCATAAATATTAGCTTACATACATATCTGTTTAGAACATCATTCTTAAACCGATTCCATAACGCCAGCCCTGTTCAGAATCAGATGCGTCCTGCCATGAAGTTTTCTCATTGCCCTTGGAATATTCATAAGCAATATCAAGGTAAGGCATGATCTTTTTATTGATCTCATAACGAGTTTCCAGACCGAATGCCGCATGACTTATTCCAGTCTTTTTAGCATTGGCTGCTTTATCCTTCAAAATGAGGTCAACTTCAACATAAGGCTGCAAAATCAGTTTTTGTGTGAGTAGCAGATCACGTTCTGTTTCTAGCTCAAGTCCGATAAAATCATCTTGACCAAGATACAGATGTGCATTGGTTTCAAAGAAATACGGCGCCAACCCATGGAATCCAAATATTGCATCTACATGTTCAATATTTTGCCCAGCATTAGGCTGACCCAAATTTTCCTGACGGTAGCGAAGACCCGCCTGAGCATCCCAGAAATCTGAAATATTCCGGCTATACAGAGCTTGGACTGCATATTCTGTTGCTCTGGATTCCTGCTTGTCAGCTTTGAGTTTAATGAACAGTTTATTTTCATCCGTGCCAATCCGAAGCTCATTCTCAGACTGTAAGCCTCCCTCACCTTCTGAGTTTTTGATCCATTTATTGTCCAGTTTGACCCGCGTATAAATTTGCCCTCCATGTTCCTTGCGATGATCATGTTCGCTGGAATAGGTTGAAGCTGAATCTGGAATTAAATTTTCAGTAACTTCCGGTGCTACTGAAGTTAAATGATGCTCTGACGATTGGAGTGATTGTTGATGATGCATCGAATGATCAGCATGCTGTTGAGATATATCTTCGGCAAAAACAGTCATATTTCCCAACGCCAATACACTAGCCAAAACAGGCTTCAAACAAAGATTAATGGTGTGCATGAGCATCTCCTTGTTTTTCTACTGGTTTTGTCATGTGATGATGGGAATGCTCTTCCCGCACAGTATTCTGAGTCGAAACGTCATTTTCCTGAACATTTGCTACAATCAGTTTATTCATCATTCCGGCAGTCATGTGATACAACAGATGACAATGAATCGCCCATTCACCTAGTTCATCTGCAGTCAGCAAAGTCGTAACGGTTTTTCCAGGTGGGACAATCACTGTATGTTTATTCGGCATATCTATTGCAAACTGGCCATTTTCGAGCTGCATGAACATGCCATGTAAATGCATCGGATGTGCCATCATACTGTCATTGATAAATTTCAGCCTGATCCGTTCCCCAAATTTCACTTTGAGCGGCTCTGCTTCATTAAATTTCTTGCCGTTCATGGTCCAGATATACCGTTCCATGGTGCCGCCTAAACGAATCACCAATTCGCTTTCTGCGTCGCGAATATCTTTTTGCGGAGTTAAAGATTTGAGGTCGCTATATTGCAAAGCTTTATGCCCTACCGGTGTAGAGGCATTGGCCCAGCCGTAAACTGGTTGCTGCGTAGAAGTTTTGGCATCTTTTTCATGTTGCATATGCCCGGTCATATTTGAGTGATCCACATGATCTATAACGGATGAAGTATCTGAATGCTCGGTATAATTGTCCTCTCCTTGCTCGATAACTTTGGCTGATGCATGCTGCTTATGATGCCCCATCATTGAATGTTCAGTATCTTTTTTGACATTCATGTTATGACTGGCATGATCCTGATGATTCATCTGCTCGTGTTCTTCACCTTGCATGTTGCCATGTTCCATATCTTCCATGCTCAATAAGGCACGAGGACGGGATATAGGTTTGTGTATGGCATGATGAACTGGCTTTAATTCATTCTGTAAGCTGCCAATCGCAAAACCGGAACGGTCAATCGATTCAGCTTCAATCTGATAATGTTCCGCAGTGGGCTCCACAATCACATCATAGGTTTCTGCGGCACCAATGCGGAATTCATCGACAACTACAGGTTTGACAGGCTGTCCGTCTGCACTGACCACCGTCATTTTCAACTGTGGAATACGCACATCAAAAAATGACATGGCAGAGGCATTGATAAAACGCAGTCGCACTTTTTCATTCGGTTTAAACTGTCCTATCCAGTTCTGTTCAGGCGTTTTTCCATTCACCAAAAAGGTATAGCCGGTTACATCAGACAGATCAGTTTTCAGCATGCGCATCTGGTTCCACATTTTGCGATCATTCCAGGTGGCCTTAAGCCCTTCCCGTTTGATTTGCTGAAAAACATCGCTCAGAGTTTCACGCTGATTTTGATAATACTCGGCAGATTTTTTCAAATTATTCATGATCTGCTGGCCGGACTGCTCATGAAATTCTGAAAGCATGACCACATAATCACGTTCGGTCTGCTCATGTGCAGGAACTTCCGCCTGGTTTTTGGGATAGATTACAAAGGCGCCATAAAGGCCGTCCTGTTCCTGACCCTTGGAATGGGCATGATACCAGTAGGTTCCACTCTGACGAATTTTAAAGCGATAGACAAATTCCTGATTAGGTGCAATGCCCTGAAACCCGTTAAAACCCGGGACACCATCCATCAGACCGGGTAGCAATAAACCATGCCAATGCAGAGAGCTTTCTTTATTCTTTAGCTTGTTTTTAACGCGAATAATCGCCTCATCACCTTCCTCAAATTCCAGTAAAGGTGCAGGAAATTTTCCATTCACTGTAATACGTTGTACGGTTTTACCGGTGATATTGACTGGACCTTCATCAATAACCAGCTGATATTCTTTTACAGCAGCCAATAATGAAGACGAGATCACTAAACTTAAGCCCAATAACAGGCTTTGACTAATTTTAATCGACATAACTTAATCCTTGATTTTTGAAATATTAATAACGAGGATTAAGCTTTAGGTGGGCGCAGAATTTCCTGCCAATACCCGGCAAGGTGCTTGGCTTGATAATTAGAAATAAAAGTAGTTTCTAAAACATGGATCTCAGGGAGAGATAACTTCGAGATTTCCACATCGATCCAGCTACTCAGATTATGGCAAGAGCTATAAATACAATCCGGACAGTCATCTTTGGGCTCGTTTAAGTCGGAGTGGCAATCCATGTCCTGACTCATATCATGAGCAGAACCATGCATAGCTTGATGCTGGCGATGTAACTTCTCTATTTTTGCCATTTCCTGACAATGGGAACTCATCTGCTTGGCTGACGTTTCCAGATGCATCGTTTTTGCTGAAGCAATCGACATGCCGCTCCAGCTTACGGCGAATACCATAAGCATCACAAACCAGATCTGTTTTAAGAACTGTCTGAGCACGATGCACCCTGAAAATATAAAAATGAGTTAACCCAAATAGCATAGGGTGGAATATTAAAATTCGCAAACTTTATAAGCGCTTAATTTAAAAATTAATATTTTGTTCCTGTTAAGTTGATCACTTCTTAAAATAATTTAGCGGCAGCTTCACATAAGACACACCATTGTCTTCTGGCATTGGAAACTGCCCTCCATTCATATTGATCTGGATGGCAGGCAAAATCAGTTTAGGCATACTTAGACCTGCATCACGCTGCTGACGCATCTGTACAAATTCAGATTTGCTAATCCCTTCACGGATATGAACGTTTTGCTGTTTTTGCTGCTGAATCGTCGTTTCACACTGATATTCATGACGTGACTCTGGCAAATAGTCATGACATAGAAATACCCGGGTACTTTCCGGGAGCTGAAACAGCTTGTGAACAGAATCATATAAAACCGAGGCACTGCCATTTGGAAAATCACAACGGGCCGTGCCATAGTCCGGCATAAACAGTGTATCGCCCACAAAAACGGCGTCACCAATCACATAGCTTAAACAGGCAGGTGTATGGCCAGGCGTAGGAATATTATAAACTTCCAGTTCGCCAATCTTGAAATGCTCACCATCTTCAAACAGATAATCAAAAGGCTGATGCGCATTGATCTGTTTCATGTCCAGATGATAAATCTCGGCAAAAGTTTCCTGCACCAGCGCAATTTTCTTACTGATTGCAATCTTGCCACCTAATTGCTGCTTCAGATAATGGGCAGCTGTCAGATGATCAGCATGCACATGGGTTTCCAGAATCCATTCCACGGTCAAACCTTTTGATTTTACATAGGCAATCATCTGATCGGCATGCTCGGTCGATGTAGTGGCAGACGCAGCATCGTAATCCAGCACGCTATCAATAATGGCACATTGGGCTGTTTGGGGATCGCTCACCACATAACTAAAAGTATTGGTATTTTTATCAAAAAATGCTTTGACGTTTGGGTGTTGTGTCATATTTATACTCCTGCCCATTTACGGTGAATCCAGACCCCAAGCAGCATAGCTGCAATAAAATACAAGGCTTGATAATGTCCCAAACCAATCAGGGTAAAACTGGGTGCCGGACAAATGCCTGCAATTCCCCAACCGATACCAAATAATAAACTACCCGACAGCAGTTTAGGGTCAATCTTTTGATGCTTTGGTAAATCAATGGGTTCATTAAATAAAGTGGTTGGATTTGGATTATGTTTAGCTTTCTGGAAAGGAATAAAAGCCACCAGAATAGCCCCCATCATGACAAAGGCAAGGCTGGCATCCCAATCCCCAAACAGATCCAGAAAATCCAGAACTTTTTCAGGATTAGACATGCCTGAGAGCATTAAGCCGACTGAAAACAGGCCACCAAATAGAAAAGCGAATAGATTTTTCATTTAAATAGCTCCAACCAGATGACGAACAACATAAACCGTGATAAATCCCGCCAGCATAAAAGACCCGGTCGCAACAAAGGAGCGATTTGACAGACGGCTAATCCCACAGATGCCATGCCCACTGGTACAACCTGAGCCTAAACGTGTACCAAAACCGACCAGCAAACCGGCAATGACCATCATCCATGGGCTGGCATTCAGCTCAATTTCTGGCTGAAACAAAACGCCGTAGATAAATGGAACTATAAATAGTCCTGCTAAAAACCAGACCGCAGGAGTTTTGAAAATCGTCTTTCGATTAAGTACTTGCCCAACCAAACCACTCACGCCCGCAATATGGCCATTGACATACAGATAGCCGACCACTGAAAGACCAAGCAGTAATCCACCGAGAAACGCTCCCAAAAAGTCATGCATGAGCATATCCTACTTACAATATATATTTTTATATTATATAATTAAAAATATTAATCAAGACAGTTTTTGAATATT